>NZ_JBIDFE010000062.1:0-1049 GCF_046635605.1 Gilliamella sp. BG3 | reverse complement strand
ACACGCTTCAAGTATTTTGTCAGCGCATTCTATGACAGATGTGAAATCGTCATTATTCATTTCGCCAAAAATGATAGAAAAAATCTCAACTATTTCATCTGGTTTACCTATCTTTGTCATATTAAGAAAAGATGGAATAAATAAATAATCAATTTCCTTATGATGAATTATAAATTCCCCAATGTCCTTTATTACTGGTTTCATCTACGGTTTTCCTGAGACTGGGATAACAGTTCTTGTTACATTGCCTGCACTTGTCCCCTCAATTGACCACGTGCAAACATCATCGTATGGGTATTCTTCCGTTAATGAAGACAATAAATAACAACCCTCAATCACCCTATTAATAATAGGATTTACAATTTTAATCCAAACATAAGGCTGTCCGTCAGTATCTTGCGATGGGCTTTCGATGTGGTCCAGCAAAACTCCTTGGTTTTGAATGTCATCACCACGGGATACACCATCAAACGATACTGTTTTTTCTTTAGTTGTAACCATTGATTCAGTTGTACCATCTTCAGATGTGTCGGCTGTAACATCAATGGTGTTCCAGTTCACGCCTCGTGACTTACCCCGAATCATTCCCAACCGCTTATAATCCTTTTCCGCAGGTCTTGTATCAGGATTACCTATTTTGTAATAGACGGCAATTTTCCGTCCTGTTCCTGCATTACTTTTAGCCATAAATGTACCTCTTATCTTGATATAATCATTTGAGCGGTAAATTCGAAAATAAACCGCCCCTCTTCTGTATTTGCTTGAGTTATTCCGCTGATTGGACTCATTGAAATAACATTGTTGGATTCAAAATCATCTAGCATAAATTGCCTGATTTCATCTGCTTTATCATTAACCGCTACAACGTCCGAATCATTAATCGCTGAAATAATTACAATCCTAAAATAATCTCGCGTTATCGCCTCACTAGCATTACCGCCTCCAGCAGGGACAATCACAATATATCTATTGGATTTTGTGTTTTTTACTTCAACCCATTTCCGAAATTGTAAAATGTAATCATCAAGTAAATTATGTGAATTCAGCCA
>NZ_JBIDFE010000061.1:0-1329 GCF_046635605.1 Gilliamella sp. BG3 | reverse complement strand
ATTTTACTGGAAATAAGCATAGCTATTACATTAATCCAAAAATGGACATGCCCATTGTTTGTTATGCACAGCCGAATCTATATGTGGATAACTTAGCTTGGGGATCTGAGCATGATTTAGATGGTCCTAATTGGGTTGTAAATAAAGGATTTAAAGTTTTAGAAGTTAGTAATCCTGCTGAGAATTTTCCAACAACAGGATCTAATAACTTACGATTTTATTTATTATTAGGAGGCATTTCACCAGGGCAAGTGATAGCTGCGAATGGAACAACGGTTAGTCCAGTAAGTGGCAGTGGAGTTAGTTTGTCTTTATCCGAGGAAAATACTCCAAATTGGGAATGGGAGGGAGGAGCAAAAAATATTTATCCAGGTGGTGATGTAGCATTAAAGATAGTATTAAAAGGCCCTGAGATAAATTCAATCAATAAGAGATTTTCTCCTTCATTGTTTAAACTTTATTCGGATAGCAGTCATACAAAATTATTATACAGTTTTAAAATAGAGCGTTGGTATATAGCTCAGCAAGGCGAAGCAGGTGGGTATACTAATGCACAAAACTTTTGTCATGATTTAGGTAATGGTTATAGACTTCCTGATATTAATGATTACACCAATGCTAATGGAAATTACTGGCTAGGTGGCATATCAGGAAGAAATATTAACAACTATCAAAGACGCCTCAGTTACCGAGAAGGTAGTCATTGGGTTGGAGGAATATTTAATGAATGGGGGTGGATAAGCAGGATTAATTTTTATCCTGATAGTGATTGGGATAGTAATGGTTTTTGGGTTTCTCGATCGTATGGAAATAATCAATATGTTATTTATTGTGATTTAGGTTATGTTCACTACGGAAATCCGTCCTATATTCCATACAGAGTGGCATGTGTGACACCATAAAAAATTTTACTCCCAATCATCCTCATGAGTTAATTGTCTAATTTTTAAAACTGGACAATTAACCATTTCTTTTAGTCACATTTATTTGAATACTTATAAAATGAATATAGAAGAAAAAACAAAATTAAATTAAAACTGTTAATAGTATTTGTTTTTATTGAGAGGTGTTTGTACAGCTTTATAATATGTCTATTTATTGAACTTTTTTGAATTAAATTTAAATATCAGTACGTGTTCAGAATTATAAAGAGATCTTTACAAAACAGTAACAAAAAACTAGCGAAGTCATTTTAAGTGGTCTATAATTCAGACACTTTCGCAGTATTAATCGCTCATTAAACGAGCTGTTTATTATTAAAAATTCAAATAAAATAAAAACTTACTTGACAGGTGGAATGTTATGCGCTATCATATTAGGCACAAGGCA
>NZ_JBIDFE010000060.1:0-1352 GCF_046635605.1 Gilliamella sp. BG3 | reverse complement strand
TCAGTGACCGTTATTTTTTCTTTATGATATAAGCGCCATATCTCTTGTCTGTGATAAGGCGTTAGTTTTGTTTTTTTATGTATATTCATTACAGTAGTTTCTCAAATTACTGTAAACAACGCTAGTAAATCCTATACCTAATTAATTCACTTTATTGTCTGTTTATTACCTCACTATTATCCCCAGCATTACTTAATATTTTTCTAAGATTGCGAATATCTCTTGCTAAGTATCTTCAATTATTTGCACGCTTATTTCTTCAGAACAACCTTTCAGATCGGTGTGGAAGTACAAAACCCCCTCTCATTCATTACTTCATTTATTTATATGCGCCAGTGACTCATAAATATTACGATTTTTATATTAATTAACTATTCGGATATTTATCTAAATAACCTCGGCTTGATGGGTATTTTGTAAAAAAAGAAATTTTATTTTTATCAATAAATTCAATATCAAAAATTCTAGAACAATTTTTTTCCAAACCAATATCATAAGAATATAATTTTTCCTCAATCTCATCCAAGAGAGATATTGTCATATCATTAATAATCGAATTACATTCATTAATAAAAAAAATTACTTCTTTGGTAAAATTAGATTCAATAATCACTCCTTCATAATAATGATCAAACTTTTCAATTTTTTTATATTCTATAAGAGCATATCTCTGTTTATCTCTAAATGAAACAATATAGTCTTTTATCATTACCCTTTACATCCTTTGAAAATGCCAAACAGTTTGCTTTTATTAGTATTAAAACTATTAATACCTTCTGAATGAATTAATCTTGCTGGTATACTCCCAAATTACCCTTAGATGGATCATGAATAACATCAAATCCAATTTTCCTAAGATCCACAACTTTTGCTTCCCCCATACTTATCGCAGGCCTATTAGGAAAAGCTTCATTCCATATTTTGGTGGCTTCATCGACACTATTAGCTCTAATAACAGAAACACCTGGTGGAGCTAATTTTCCTTTATTAATAGCTTCTATTTCTCGATTAATAAAATCAAATCTATAATAACCATCAGTTACTAATCCTATAAAATTTAGTAATATCAGAAAGCGGTAGGCCATTTTCTAGAAAACTGTCAGTCGGTGCATACTGATACAGATCCTCCCCCCCTAACAGCCCAATCAAATCAGACCGAAAAAATCTACCTATATCTGGATCATAATACCTAAAACTATCGTAATGTAAGCCAGTTTTTCTGTCTAATATTTACCCTGATATCTGATGATTCTATTTTACTGATTTGAGTTCAATTTCCTGAATCATTCTTATTCCGTCTTTTCAATGGTTAATGATATCCAATAAAATCTTTAATAATATAAATGTGTAGA
>NZ_JBIDFE010000059.1:0-1493 GCF_046635605.1 Gilliamella sp. BG3 | reverse complement strand
CCGATTGAGTATAAAACACTAAAACAAGCAGCATGATTTTCTACGTGAGTTGTGTACTAAGTTTGGGATATTTACAATCGTATTGCAGGGTTTCCCAGTATCTCTGGTTGCGGCAGCCTTCGATTCTGCCGGTGCGATCATAGCGGTAATCGGTCTGGCCGTGTTTGCTGTGTCTTTTGCTTACCAGCCGGTCGAGGTTGTCGTACTGGTAGTCGGCGTTGCCGTCACGCTGTGCTTGTTTAATTTGGGTGACGTGCTACGGGATTTATTCTGTTCGCTGGTCTAAACAATTAATTTTTTTTGTGAGTATAATGGTGGACGTAAGTAGATTGATTATTATATCTCAGATTGCAGTTTTACTTAACTATAATCTGCCAAAATAAAGTTGGTAACATTAACAACTGGTATTTTCTGAACCTTTATTAAAAGGTATATTTGCGTAAAAAAATGTTTTTTCATAAGAGAAAATCATTTTATTTCTATTGGGAATTAAAAGAATACTTGTTTCATCACTTGGGTAAAAAAAATCATCCCATGATTTTACAAAAATCTCCACTGGTACAATAGCACTCGATTTTTTTCCCCAAAAGAAAAAAGCAAACGAAATGCCTGTTAATTTATTTTTGAAAAATAAAGAAGATTCGTTAGGATGATCAAAATCTAAATTAATTTTTTCTATAACAGAACAAAATGATGAATGCATTTGCATTAAATGATTAAATGGGAATGTCACATCCCAAAAATTACTAGACTCCTCTGTATCAAGAAAAATAATCTGTCTTTTTTCATCAAAAGATAGTAAGCAATCTTTAGAATTAAATCTCCATGCAATAGGATATTTTTTTTCATCAATGGCTAATAATTTTTTATTCATAAAATATATGCCCAGCTCCACCAGATTTTTTCCCCAAACTCCAATCCTTCCATTTTATGTGGGGTATATTATTCTCTGGTGCATTTATTGTATGCGATTCATTAGGGTGATGTTCATAACCTTTTTTGTATTGAATTTCAGAGTAAGTAGGCTGAATCTCTATCTTTCCTCTAGCATCTTTTAACAGTTGTTCAGCAGTAGCTTTATCCTTCACTCTAAAATTGGATTTACCACCTCTCTGAATTATTTCAATTGCTTTCTTCCATTCAGGGCTACCACGCTTAATGACAGGTAAGTTAGTTGCATTGCCAACTTCCTTCCCTGTAAGGCCACATTTTATTAACCCCCACGGATCAATCCAAGTCAACCCATTAGGCCATACTGATACAGATTAAATCCACCCAGCAACCCAATCGGGTCCGGCTGAGTAAATCTACCTATATCCGGATCATAATACCTGAAAGTATTGTAATGTAAGCCAGTTTTTCTGTCTAATATTTCCCCTGATATCTGATGATTCTATTTTACTGATTTGTGTTCAATTCCTGAATCATTCTTATTCCGTCTTTTCAATGGTTAATGATATCCAATAAAATCTTTAATAATATAAATGTGTAGA
>NZ_JBIDFE010000058.1:0-1672 GCF_046635605.1 Gilliamella sp. BG3 | reverse complement strand
AATCAGGACCATCTAAATCTTTATATACAGTATTATTACTGGAATCGTTTGATAAATTAGGTTGAGCATAACAAACCGATGGTGCACTTGGTTTAAAATAATATGAATGGGAACTCTGTTTATAAACAGTTTTATTCGGAATACCATAACGTGTCAACAACGTTAAAGATTCTCCTGTAGTAATAAATAATCGATATGGTGCTTTACAAGCATCCAACTTGTACGATGGATTTTTTTTTACTTCTGCTGTTATATTTTTGTTTGCATCGTACCATTCTAGAGATAACTTTCCATTTGCCAAAATATCACCATCACCATCATCATCTCCCCAATAATGATATGGGGCATCCATCAATTTTTGAATATCTATTTGTGGGTAAGTACTATTTCCATCTATTGGGACAAAAGTTTGAATATCACGAATAGATTCTGAATTTCCCGATAGTATGATTGGTTTTTGGCTACTTGATGTATCTTCTTGAGAGGTAATCAATCGACCATCAGATAATTTTATACTGAGTAAAGGTTCGGATGAATTTATATGGGTTCTACCTCCATCTAGAGTAATATAAGGACCACTTCCATGGATCTCTTTTGATGTAATCGCAGATAATGCAGTAGATTTAAAGGACACTATCAAACCTAATAATGCCAATATAATTCCAAACAAATAACGTCTGACAGTCAAGATAGGCATTACTAATGTCTTTTGGATATGCATCTTTGCCATTTTTATTAAAAAAATCGTTTTTGACCATAACGACAAACATGAAGAATTAATTGTAAGATGGGAATAACTAAAATTTAGTGATAAATGTTCAAAATGTGACAGTTTTGTAAAGCTGTGCTTTGTCCAGTTCATTATATTAATACCTTTTCCATATTTCAAGTTTTACTGCACTGTTTTTTATAAAAATTAATTACTTTTATTTTAAATATTTTCGTTGTTCATGCGAAAAAAGAGTTATCATTTTTACATAACTATAATGAACAACACCATTAAGAAAAGCTCGAAGGAATTACTCTTCATAGCTAAAAAAATCCTTAAAAACTCACAAGGCGGTTAATTTCGCTTTTTTATGTCTATTTATTACAGTTTTTCGCAAATTACTGTAAACAATGCGAGTAAGTTCTATAATTAACTTACTCGTAATAACCTCTGTAACTTCAAAAAGTTACAGAATCAAACTATTTGCTGAACAAATAAAACAAATTTAACTACGGCTTGACACAAGCAGCTCTAAGTTTATTATTAGTTGATTTAGAATCATATAAATCTCCATCCCCCAAATCGATTCGAATTGGTTCTCCTTTGTATGTATCAATTGCCCAATACCAATCTTGAGGATGACTAGTTTCCCAGTTATCAAGACCTAAATAGTGATTAGGATTGTTAAATAAGGTTCCCCATTCATTAAATAGCCCACCAATCCACTTGCCATTACCGCCGCGATAGCTTAATTGACGGCGATAACCATTGATATTTCTTCCCGGAATACCTCCAGTCCAAATATCATCATTATTTGCATTAGTATAATCTGCAACACTTGGCATTCGGTATCCAATTCGGTTACAGTAATTTTTTGCATCTTGCGCAGATGCATTAATATTAGCCCCTTGGGCTATATACCATCTTTCAATTTTAAAGCTATACAAGACTTTACTTTTGGCT
>NZ_JBIDFE010000057.1:0-1704 GCF_046635605.1 Gilliamella sp. BG3 | reverse complement strand
TTGATTGACCGCGGAGCGGAAGCCATTAACGTTGCCGACGCATATTTTTCGATTGTGTAGTAATTGTGAATTAGTGTTGTAAAGCTGTTGATAGCTAGAATTAGCTATCAATGGCTTTTCAATACGTTTGCGTAGCAAAATTCACAGTTAATGCACATGAGAAAACTCACCGATAATCTTTTATCTTCCCCCATTAAGTTATTGAGTTATTCACAGGTAAATTGAGAAAAATAGCCGTTAAAAGAAGTTATATTTAAGTTAAATAAGTTATAGAAGAGTTGGACAGCGTTTAAATCCTTTTTGAAAAAGGGATTGCAGAAATTGATAAATTCCTGATACCCGATTGAAAATTCCTGAAACCCGAAAAAAAATTCTTGAAACCCGAAAAATTTTTGAGTTATCCACAGAAATTATGGGCAAAAATCTGGTTAAAGATCTTAGTTATATATAGTTATATAAGTTATAGGGATTTTAAAAGTGCCTTTAGCCCTTTATTTGCAAGGCTTAAAAGAAATAGGTTTATGTGTGAAATACGATACTTTATGTGTGAAATACGATACTTTATGTGTGAAATACGAATTCATTATGTGTGAAATACGAATTTTTTTTGAGTTATTAACATATTTAGGTTGACGTTATGTGTGAAATACGATACTTTATGTGTGAAATACGATAATTAATTTATGTGTGAAATACGAATTAAATTAAATCAATAGGTTATTGTGTAAAAAAATGAATGTATTGCCTAAAAATTAGGAGAGTAATGTAATGATGACCTTAAAACCTAAGAAACATCAGCAAATTGAATTGTTTTTAGCTGATGAGGTTGAAATATCAACAATTAGAGATGAAATTGCAAGCATGGAGCACCCATTTTTTGCGCTAAAAGCTGGGGACACTAGTGTTCGTGAATACAAAAACGGTAAAACTACCGTGACAATTAAGCCTACCGTAGATGGAATAGCTACTATTTTTGATAAAGATATTTGGATTTATGCTATCTCAAAACTGCAACAAGTGATGAATAATGGTGAAAAAGTTGATCGGAAAATCTATTTTACTCCCTATGATTTTTTAGTTACAACTAACAGATCAACAAGTGGACAAGCGTATAAAGATTTAGAAAAAGCATTAAGCCGTTTATCGGGGACTAGAATTAAAACTAATATTAAATACAGTGAAGATAAACAAGAGACAATTGAATTTGGATTAATTGACAGTTGGCGAATACTTGAAGAAAAAAAAGGAAAACTTGATATTGGAATGGTTGAAGTTGTTTTGCCAAATTGGTTATTTGAAGCATTGGAAAAAGAAAAAATATTAAAAATTAGTATGGATTATTTCCGCATCCGTAAAGCCGTCGACAGGCGTATTTATGAAATAGCTCGAAAACATTGTGGTAATCAATATGATTGTGAAATTTCACTGGAAAAGTTGCACTTAAAAACGGGTAGTACGGCAAGTAAAGCTGAATTTAAGCGTTCTATCAAAAAGTTAGCTAAAGAAAATAATTTACCAGATTATGAAGTCATTTTTAATAACGAACGTGAAGTTGTTACTTTTAAAAATCGTAATCCTAATGTTGCTGAAGCTGAAAAAATGGAGAATTTTAAAAGGGGAAAAAGCGGAATAAGAAAAATAAAAAATATTATTAATCATAACATCAATAGGATTATTTAGGTAATTTAGGGTGTACCCAAAGTT
>NZ_JBIDFE010000056.1:0-1789 GCF_046635605.1 Gilliamella sp. BG3 | reverse complement strand
GGAATTGTGGGTAGATATTCAGGACTCATTATTCAATTACGAGATAGCAGAAAATGGGAAGAACCAGTTGATACGGTCGTATTGAACCGACTTGAACCAAAAGATGCCATTGTTAAGCTAATCCCTGCTTGGGAAGCTCAGTTAACGGCTTGCGAATGGAATAATGACGAAGCCGACGAAAACTATGGCCAAGTAACAATGTACCAATTTAATGAAATAGCGGTAGGTGACAAGTCAGGCAAGCCCAATATCTCTCGCAGGATACATCCAAACAGGGTGGTCATACTTAATGAAACATCCGTCATTAATTCCATGGATGATGGTGAATCACAGCTTGAGGTTGGTTATAACGATTTAATCGACATGATGAAATACTCAGGCGGTAGCGCAGAGGGCTTCCTAAAGAATGCTAGCAGGCAAGTTCATCTGAATTATGACACTGATACCGACATGGAAGAACTGGAGCGAGAGTTAAGAAAGCGAGGCTTTGAAAAGCCTGCTGATGCATTAAACCGACAAATCGCATTGTTAAACTCAGGTACAGACAGCGCACTAATTACAGCAGGTGCGACAGCGAATATTTTATCGGTTGCTCCCGCCGATCCGAGTTCAGGATGGTCGGTATCCGCAAATAGTTTTGCTGCCTCTGTCAGAATGCCATTTACCATTATTTTTGGACAACAAACGGGGCGGTTAGCATCAGATGAAGATAAGACAGATTACGCAAAACGAGGAATGTCTAGACGTAATGGTTTTTTGAGCACATTAATCAAAGAGTTTGTTAATCAGCTTATTACGCTAAAAGTTATTCAGCCACTAGTTAACGGTACGCTCACTCTTAAATGGTCCGACTTGTTAGCACCGAGCCAAGCTGAAAAAATCGAATTAATGCTCAAAATGTCAGACGTGAACGTCAAAGCGCAACAATCTATAGGCATTCCTGTGTTTACACCAAATGAAATACGAGAAGTTGGTGGTTATGAGCCCGATCCTGATTTAGAGGATATCGATATTGAAAAGACCGAAGATAATAAAGCCGATTCCAAAGAATCCGATACTACCGAAAAGTAAAAACAACCCTACACTCACCAACAAACAAATTCTCCAAATGCGTAGCGAAATACAAAAACGCTACAAAACAATCAAACAATCAATTATTGAGCATATCGAATTAAGCTTAGGCTACTATGCTAAAGAGCCGATTAAAACAGCGATATTCGTTGATAATACACTCTATGTCGTTAATGCTAGTGTTAATTACACTGTTGACGGCAATCAACTTGCTAGGGTGTTAACTCGCATTCAAGAAATTGTTGATGAAAACTTAATTGATGGCGGTATTGAGAAGTTTTGGGCAGGTAAGTTTGTTGCTGATATGTATCAAATGGGGACTAATCGCACTTTTCATAATCTATCCGTTCAATCACCACTTTATTCACAAGCTACATCATTGGAATCACTGTTATTTAGTGATGCTTACATTCGTCGAATTGGGCTTGCATATACAGCAACATTCAACGACTGGAAAGGACTTGCAGATAATCTAAAGAGTGATTTAGGTACGGTTTTAAGTAGCGCTGTAGCCCGAGGGATTAACCCACGAGAAACAGCCGATATTATCAGTAAGCGTATTGATGTTTCATATAGCAGAGCTAAAGCCTTGGCGCAAACTGAACAAGTAGGCGCACTTCGTCAAGCTACATGGGATGAAACTAAACGCACACAAGAAGAATTAGGGTTAAAAACAGGCTTGTTACATATGTCTGCTTTAAAGCCTAATTCTAGGTCA
>NZ_JBIDFE010000055.1:0-2029 GCF_046635605.1 Gilliamella sp. BG3 | reverse complement strand
TAGATACGATAAGTTAGAAAGGAATTATGCCAGTATGGTATCACTGGCATTTATGTTAATGTGGCTGCCAATGTATTATTGAGTAATTTATGTACAGCAAAGTTCAACAGCCCCTAATCAATTACAATTAATTTTTTAATTATTTATAACTATCCTTTACCTAAATTCACTCCTAATTTGAAATACCTATAAACTTAAATAAAAGACATTAATTCAATGTATTCCACTAATTTGATAATTAAAATCCATTTAAAAAAAATTTTTTGAATCTTTTTTTGATTTTGTCGACTCTTTATTAGAGTAGTTCATTATTAAATCTAATTTTAAAGAGGAAAAAAATATGAGTTTAAAAAAAAATATTCCAAGTTTTGAGCGTTTATGTCGAATTATTATTGGTGCCTGTATTGCTTATTTAGGCTTTCTTTTTGCTCCAACAGCCCTAGTAATGTGGATTTCTATCGCAACAGGAATAATTCTGGTTTGTACTGGAACTATAGGATTTTGCCCTATGCGTTCAATTATGAAAAGAAAAATAAACTAACTAAAAAATCCACTCGCTACTTCCTTGATGTAATGATGAATAACTGTTTACTTTGAGGAAGTACATATTACAGGATATCTCTCATTGATATCACAATTAAGAGAAAAATGTAAATGAAATTTAAATTAAATAATTTTAAGAGGTAATGTCATGTTTAGAAGTAGTTCTGTATTAAGGCATTTACTACGAGGATGTATTGGATTTGGTTTGCTCGGTTTAACAATATATCTGTTCATTCAAGGTGCTGTCTGGAGCGTTTTATTGGGACTTGTATCGGCTGTTTTAGGGTTTGTTGTATTAAGAGGATGCCCTGCCTGTTGGGTAATTGGTCTCATAATGACTATAACCAATCCAGGTAAAACATGTATTCCCTGTACAAAAAAAGATGAATCAATTTCAACAGACTTAAAGTGAAAATAGCTCAATGTGTGAATTTGTTATGTTGCATGGTTACTGCCCCTAGCTTGCTAGGGGATAAGTATCTAATCAAGTTAAATCATATTTTCTTTAATGCCATTTGTATTCATTACCATAAATAGTTCCTTTATAATTGTGAATATTAATATATAAAGCATTCATAATTACTATTTCAGTGTGAATGACCACTAATCTCTAATTTTTTTCGTATAATATTTCTAGCTCTGTGAAGTCTACTTTTCACTGCTTCTGGGCTAATTTCAAGCATATTAGACACTTCATAAGTTGATAATTCTCTGATATCTCTAAGAATTATTACACTTCGATAAGTATAGGGAAGAGAAATTATTGCTTTAGTTAAGTCAATTTTTAATATTGATTCATCAGCTATAGAGTTACTAGTTCCAAATAGCTCTTCCATATCATCAGGATCCATTGCGAATGTTTTGTTATTTGAACGAAATATTCTGTAGCATTCTCGCTCAATAATGCGAAACAACCACGCTGGCAGTGCGGAAATAGTTCGCAAAACACCTATTTTTTTATATAAAACCCAGAGTGCCACTTGTACTGCATCTTCTGCGTCTTCAGCAGTGGAACAAACTTTTCTTGAAAAGCGATTTAGATCTGGTTGGCATTTTTCGAGTAATTTAGCCATAGCAACTTCATTACCTGAACTGGCCTGTAAAATGAGATTATCATCAATTTTTTTCATTATTTTTTCCTCCACTATATAAAAGAGGTTTGAAGGTATGAAAAGGATTCAAATAATTTTAAATATTTTTGTAACTATCCCCTAAAATAGTACAGCAAAAAAGTAGAAAATTCTCTATGATAAAAGTAAAAGGGAATTTAATTATGAAAAAAATGGCTGAACATCAAATCGTGGCTATTTTAAAAGATGATCCTCGCCAAAAAAGTGGACAAAATTCGCCTCTATGATATAAACAAAAATCATAGGAGACAAATATCATGGTCAAAAAATTTAGTATCTAATTCAAACAACAATCAGTGGATTATGCGTTATCTAATGCACACCTTTCTATCAGCGAACTTGCCAACCATCTAGGT
>NZ_JBIDFE010000054.1:0-2260 GCF_046635605.1 Gilliamella sp. BG3 | reverse complement strand
GCCCGATGCCCGATGCCCGATGCCCGATGCCCGATGCCCGATGCCCGATGCCCGATTAAGTCCATATTTTATCATAATTTTATTATTCCTCACACTTATTTTCTTGAATTTATTGTTATAAAATAAATAGTTAATGTTGTTTTTAGTAATTTTAGCATAAAATAGTATATAACTATGCTACCCTATTTTAGAATAAAAACTTCATTTTTCACCTATTTTTTTGTAAAGTTTTGTTAAGCTAATTTTTATTTTTATCATTTCTTTATCATACAAATACCTAACATATAAAATATAGTAATCAAACTTCAAGTATAATACAGAATATAAATCATTCAGTATTATAAAAAATAATCGAATTTACTTAAGCTGAAATTTTCGCTAACATATTAAAGTTAAACTATCAATATCTTTTAATCCATATAAAATATGGTTGTAACATCATATTGAAAAAACTTCAAATAATTTAAATAATAACAATGAAAAATATACTACTTGCTTTACTTTTAATCCTTTCTTTTCCTGTATTTAGTACTATCTATAGAACTACCTATAGTGCTACCTATGCTTATAAAGGCTATATTGAGAATAAAGAAGTAACGTTATATTTGAGCCCCTATTTGAAAGCTTTTTGGGTTTATAAAGATGATCACAAACAGATACAACATGCTTTATCCTATGAATGTCACTTAATGAACTCATGCGATGAAGTTAGCCAACAAAACAGTTTAAAACTTTATGATGATAAAGATATTTATTTGGATGAAAATGATAATCATCCAAAAATTAAAGATTCAATTAGTTACTTTAACTTTAATCATAATGGGCAAACACAATTTAATCAAAAATTAGTTGGTTATTGGTTTGATGGCAAAAAAAATCAACAATATCCAATAAAATTGCAAAAAGAACTTGAAATAATTGATGAAGCAGATGCTGAATTTAATCGCCTTGAATTATTACAAACGAATTCATCAGATAAATTTTATTTTACTGCGGTATTATCAAAAAAGAAAAAAGAAAAAATTAAACTAGTTGGTGTGAATGTTTATGACAAAAGTAACCACCAATTAATGCAAAAAATACAAAATTTACATTATAGCTACAACCAATTTGACAGCATTTATCTAGAGGATATCAATTTTGACGGCAATCTTGATTTAGCCATTAAAAAATATGCCTCAAGTGCCAGAATAGGAGCAAATTATGACTACTATATCAATGACAAAGGTAAATTTGTAGCCACAAACTTGTGGGGTAGCGATATCGATTTTAATCCAAAAGATAAATCCGCCACAGGTAAAAAAAATTGTTATAATTATAATGAAAAACAGCAAAGAATCTTGACAACAATACAAAGTATTTATCATTATCAAAAATACAAATATATCAATATAAAAAATAGCTGTCAGTTTAAAAACATTGATACCCAAGAGCACAGAAAATGTAATGAAGAAGAATATAACGCTTGTTTGTTAAACCGAAATAATATTGATCGAGAAAACCCGCATGTAATTGGTGAAGATAATATATTGTATAAAAATATGGTATGGTACAAAGATAAATTCATTGATGGCGTTGTAGATGATGAATGATTATGATGTGGTTTTAGCTAGCAATAGTCTTATATAATCGTTATTTAGTATAATAACTCAGTCAAGTTATTTACAATATAAAAAACACTTTTTACTAACTATTTCGCCAAGTTTTTACTGCATATTAACACTGCTATTTATTCATGCCATGAAGCACAACTATTTTCGATTTAATGTTTAATTTGATGCTGATCATTATCAGCATCAAATTATGAATTATCCTTTACAAATTGCATACCCTAAACCAGGATCTTCAGCTGCAAACCAACCAGTAAACCCATCATGACTATGTACAATGTATGTCCCATGATCATGGATATCTATAGTCCAATATCTGGTAATAAAATGATCTGGATTTAATTCTTGCCATTCTGAATCAGGGTAGGATGATTTGCTTGCCCAACCCCATTCACCCAAAATAGAGCCTCCTATGGCACGAGTGTAGCTGTTAGACAAAGTAAGTTTATCTTCACCTAATTCTGCCCCTTGACCTTCATATCGTGGTGAGTTTGTTAATTGAGCTCGACTCATCATATTTTGTAAACCACCACAACGCTGTTGTACAGCATTAAACGATCCTCTAAAATTTTTCGGCACCCCCCAAATAGAAGTTGGGTTAAAACGGTAATCATGAATGACAGAATTATCTCTTTTTAAAGTTGCCCTCA
>NZ_JBIDFE010000053.1:0-2523 GCF_046635605.1 Gilliamella sp. BG3 | reverse complement strand
CAAGTTCGAGTTCGTAAAGCTTAAGGAGCAATAATGAAGAACGAAAAGATTATTTTTAATAAAAAATTAATTACCAATTCCGCTCAAGTAGCACAGGCTTGGAATCAGTTAAAAGCAAGCCGTCAAATCTTTAACAATGCTCAAAACCAAATGAGTGCAACGCATGGTAATGCTATTGAAGTTAATCAAGCCGCAATCTTAACCCAAGATTACTGGCGTGAAGTGGATAACGTAACCACCCGTGTTATCCGTGATGATGAGGGCGCACCATTACTTGATGATTTATTATCATTAGGTACGCCTATCTCCATTGGCAAAACAGCGGCACTATACCGTGTTTCAAGCGATGCAGGATATGTTAATCGCTCAATGTCAGGGCAAGAGCCAGAAACGCTAGATAAGGTTGTTTATGACCATTATGGTGACCCTGTGCCAATCTTTAAAACGGGTTATGCTCGTGAATGGCGTGAATGGTTAGGTTTGCAAACTGAAAACATCGACGCAATGTCAGATGACCAAGAAGCGGCAGTGGCAGCATTACGCCAAGATATGGCGCAATACATTTTAACAGGTGATGAAAAAATCAAAGTACAAAACTTTGAAGGCAAAGGTATCACTAATCATCCACATACCAATCAAGTGGATTTAAGTGCGTCTGGTTTGAATATTGATTTAACATCAACAGCCACAAGTAACGACGATATTATTAATTTCTTCACAAAAGACCTTGTTGTTATTCTTGATGCTAATTTAGTGTCAGAACAATTAAAAGTCTTTATCTCTCCTGAAATTGAGCGCCGTTTAAATCTTCCTTACTCTAATTCAAATGGATTTAAAGAGGGGACAGTAAAAGACTATATTTTACGTTACTCAGCGCACATTGGTTCATTCACTAAAACATTTGAGTTAAAAGGCAACCACTTCATTGGTTACGTTCGCAATGCTCAGTACATTAAAACCCGTATTGCTGCGCCGATTGGTTCATTTATGAAGCAACGAATTAACCCGCATGACAACTATCAAACATTGGTTTGGTCGGCATTTGGCTTGCAAATCAAACGTGACTTTAACGGTAAAAGCAAAGTCTTTAACGCTCGGGGGTAATTGATGAAATTACGGGTAACTAAACGCGGCTGTTTCGGCCGCATTGATGGCGCGGTAACTGAACTACCTATTGGGTATGAATTCCATGCTACAGACATTCCTACTGCTTTTATTGGGCGTGTAATTGTGTTAGAGCAGCAATCTGTTGAAGTTGAAGCAGACAAAAAGAAAAAGGGTAAATAATCATGTCAGTACAGGTAACCGCAGAAGACGTTAATCAAATGTTATCAGAGCTTGGTTATTCTGTACCGAGCATTGTTATTAACGCAATCCTTAACAAGGTGAATTCAATCAGTGATTGCTTGGTTGCTCATAATTATTCAGAAGCTGACCAACTTTTGATACTGATTTACTCAGCTTGTTTACTGGCTCAAATGCAAGGAGCAAGAAAAATCGCATCACAATCAGCACCAAGCGGTGCGTCAAGGTCATTTAAATATGATGATGTGGGTTTTAAATCCATGTACTCATTGCTAAAAAATCTTGATGTCCACGGATGTACTGATTGCTTAGGTATTTCTTGTTCAAAGAAACCATTTTTTTTAGTTGTTGGAGGTAGGGATGAGTAATACAGCGAATTGGAGCTATACAAATGTTGCAACCGTATATCCTCACATGGGATACGACGGAGAAAACAATGTTGATACTTACGGTCAACCTTATTTGGTGAAATGCACATGGAAAGATGAAGCGCCAAACGCGTTGGGTGCTTACATTGATTCTTTAGGCGTTGAAAGAGTGAGAAAAACAACTTTTTACACCGAAGATAATCGAATTAAGCAGGGTGATTTCATAGCAAAAGGTGATAAAACTTCGTTATCGTTAGAAGCCTCAAACGCTGAAAAAGTAGAGTTTGTGCTTGAATATGATATGAGCGCTTTTGGTGAAATCCCTGATTATGAGGTGGTTACCTAATGGCAGTTAAAGGCGTTTCAAAAGTGAATAGAAATATTCACAGGATAACTAATGAAATTGCCAACATCCGAACCCAAAGAATCATCCAGCAAGTTATGATTGTGGGTATGTCTTTTGTTGCTCCAATCACCCCTAGAGACACTTCAACGCTAATTAATTCGCAGTATAGAGAACTAAAACCAATTCCCAAAGGTTGGGTTGGTCGAGTTGGTTATACGGCTAATTATGCAGCTTTCGTTAATAACGCAAAAGGTACAGCAAAAGGTAAGCGCACAGGTAAGAAATCACAGGGCGATTATTGGTCTCCCAACGCAGAGCCTCACTTTGTTGAAAAGGGGTTTGAAAGAGATGGAAAGCAGGCTATTGAGCAAGTTATTAAAGATGGGTACAAAATATGATTTCTGATACATATAACTCAATCAAAGATTGGCTGAATTCACATAATTTACTTGATGATTACATTTTACAATTTCGGAAATGGGTTGAAGTAAAAAACACAAAATC
>NZ_JBIDFE010000052.1:0-2526 GCF_046635605.1 Gilliamella sp. BG3 | reverse complement strand
CAAGTTCGAGTTCGTAAAGCTTAAGGAGCAATAATGAAGAACGAAAAGATTATTTTTAATAAAAAATTAATTACCAACTCTGCCCAAGTGGCACAGGCTTGGAATCAGTTAAAAGCAAGCCGTCAAATCTTTAACAATGCTCAAAACCAAATGAGCGCAACACACGGCAATGCTATTGAAGTTAATCAAGCCGCAATCTTAACCCAAGATTACTGGCGTGAAGTAGATAACGTGACCACCCGTGTTATCCGTGATGATGAGGGCGCACCATTACTTGATGATTTGTTATCGTTAGGTACACCTATCTCCATTGGCAAAACAGCAGCGCTATACCGTGTTTCAAGCGATGCAGGATATGTTAATCGTTCAATGTCAGGACAAGAGCCAGAAACGTTAGATAAGGTTGTTTATGACCATTACGGCGACCCTGTACCAATCTTTAAAACAGGTTATGCTCGTGAATGGCGTGAATGGTTAGGTTTACAAACGGAAAACATCGACGCAATGTCAGATGACCAAGAAGCGGCAGTGGCAGCATTACGCCAAGATATGGCGCAATACATTTTAACAGGTGATGAAAAAATCAAAGTACAAAACTTTGAAGGCAAAGGCATCACTAATCATCCGCACACCAATCAAGTGGATTTAAGTGCGTCTGGTTTGAATATTGACTTAACATCAACAGCCACAAGTAACGACGATATTATTAATTTCTTCACAAAAGACTTTGTTGTCATTCTTGATGCTAATTTAGTGTCAGAACAATTAAAAGTCTTTATCTCTCCCGAAATTCAGCGCCGTCTAAATCTTCCGTACTCTAATTCAAATGGATTTAAAGAGGGGACAGTAAAAGACTATATTTTACGTTACTCAGCGCACATTGGTTCATTCACTAAAACATTTGAGGTAAAAGGCAACCACTTCATTGGTTACGTTCGCAATGCTCAGTACATTAAAACCCGTATTGCTGCGCCGATTGGCTCGTTCATGAAGCAACGAATCAACCCACATGACAACTATCAAACACTTGTTTGGTCGGCATTTGGCTTGCAAATCAAACGTGACTTTAACGGTAAAAGCAAAGTCTTTAACGCTCGGGGGTAATTGATGAAATTACGGGTAACTAAACGCGGCTGTTTCGGCCGCATTGATGGCGCGGTAACTGAACTACCTATTGGGTATGAATTCCATGCTACAGACATTCCTACTGCTTTTATTGGGCGTGTAATTGTGTTAGAGCAGCAATCTGTTGAAGTTGAAGCAGACAAAAAGAAAAAGGGTAAATAATCATGTCAGTACAGGTAACCGCAGAAGACGTTAATCAAATGTTATCAGAGCTTGGTTATTCTGTACCGAGCATTGTTATTAACGCAATCCTTAACAAGGTGAATTCAATTAGTGATTGCTTGGTTACTCATGGTTATTCAGAAGCCGACCAACTTTTGATACTGATTTACTCAGCTTGTTTACTGGCTCAAATGCAAGGAGCAAGAAAAATCGCATCACAATCAGCACCAAGCGGTGCGTCAAGGTCATTTAAATATGATGACGTGGGTTTTAAATCTATGTACTCATTACTAAAAAATCTTGATGTCCACGGATGTACTGATTGTCTAGGTATTTCTTGCTCAAAAAAAACATTTTTTTTAGTTGTTGGAGGTAGGGATGAGTAATACCGCGAATTGGAGCTATACAAATGTTGCAACCGTATATCCTCATACAGGGTACGATGGAGAAAGCAATGTCGATACTTATGGAGCACCTTATTTAATCAAGTGTACATGGAAAGATGAAGCACCAAACGCACTGGGTGCTTACATTGATTCTTTAGGTGTTGAAAGAGTAAGAAAAACAACTTTTTACACCGAAGACAATCGAATTAAACAGGGCGACTTCATAGCAAAAGGTGATAAAACTTCGTTATCGTTAGAAGCCTCAAACGCTGAACAAGTAGAGTTTGTGCTTGAATATGATATGAGCGCTTTTGGTGAAATCCCTGATTATGAGGTGGTTACCTAATGGCGGTTAAAGGCGTTTCAAAGGTGAATAGAAATATTCACAGGATAACTAATGAAATTGCCAACATCAGAACTCAAAGGATTATCCAGCAAGTTATGATTGTGGGTATGTCTTTTGTTGCTCCACTTACTCCAATCGACACGTCCAATCTTATTAATTCGCAGTATAGAGAGCTAAAACCAATCCCAAAAGGTTGGGTTGGTCGAGTTGGTTATACGGCTAATTATGCTGCTTTCGTTAATAGCGCTAAAGCAAAATTAAGAGGGAAACCGAGAACGGGTAAAAAATCAAAGGGTAATTACTGGTCTCCTAATGCTGAGCCTGATTTTATCAAAAAAGGGTTTGAGCGGGACGGTAAGGATGTCATACAGCAGGTTATTAGGGAGAGTTACAAAATATGATTTCTGATACATATAACTCAATAAAAAGCTGGCTGAATTCACATAATTTACTTGATGATTACATTTTACAATTTCGGAAATGGGTTGAAGTAAAAAACACAAAATC
>NZ_JBIDFE010000051.1:0-2602 GCF_046635605.1 Gilliamella sp. BG3 | reverse complement strand
AGCGTATCGTCCCATTCTAGTCTGAGATATTGATATATCGCACCAGTATTAATATTTATACACAAAAAACCATTGCTGTAATCAAGAGCAAAAGGCAATAATTCTTTAGGTAAGTTTTCGTTATCCCAAAATTTCGAAGCTGTTCCTTCTATCAAAAAATCCGGATCATTTCTAAAATCTTTGTTATATTTTATTGGAATAAATATTGAGATTTGGAGTTTATATGGAGGAACAGTTGTTTTCCAAATATCTTTATATACCATTCCGCCATTGCAATTAAGATATAGCTCTTTTAAAGAGTTTGGAATCGTAATACCTAGCTTATTCTCACAAGCATGTAATTCATCAATAGATATTTTTTTCTCACATTTATAAAAATTATCTTTATTAAGCATATTCTTTTCCTAAATATATTTCATATTTAATTAACAGCCTTTGTTTGTTGATCTCGGTTTTCTACCTGTTAATTACCATTTTCTCTGTGATTTTTTAGCTGTTTCAGATAAAATATGACGTGTTTATTTTCGATATATATAGTTAAATAAAACTAAGATTCATATAAATAATATAAATCTTCTGTTAAATATAGAATTTCTTTTTTATTATTGGTCGAAATTGGTGAAATCAAAAATTCTCGCATATCGCTAATATTTATTGATTTTTGAATAAAATTTAACAGTTCACTTTTTGAAACTTTAAACATTTCTCCTTTTATTGTTATTTTTTTCCCCTTGTAAGAAATTAATTTATGTGCAATATAATATTTTTCCTTTGTAAAATAAGGGATTAAATTATCAAAGCAGGTTGTATATAATAGTAAATTTCCTGTATGTATAATATTTAACATACTCAGAAAAATATCATTCTTCTCAAAGTCCGAAATAATTTCTTTATTGATTAGGTGTTTAAATAAATAATTATTTTTCATTATTTAATTTTCGCAAAAAAATGGACAAAAGTCGCCTTTATGATATAAACAAAAATCATAGAAGACAAATATCACGGTCAAAAAATTTAGCATCGAATTCAAATAACAATCAGCGGATTATGACGATAGAAAAAAACAAAAGAACTGAAATCGCATAAACCGCCATTTAGTGTGTAATACATTAAAACAAGCCTTATTTTGGCGTCATTTTCCTAAAAATGTACTCATTCATAGTGACCAAGGAAGCCAATATTGCAGTGCTGATTTCAAGCAATTATTGTTACAATATGGGCTAAGGCAAAGCATGAGTCGAAGAGGAAACTGCTTTGATAATGCGGTTGTTGAAAGTTTTTTTCATACATTCAAAACACACATTATTCATGACTGTTACTACAAAACGAGGAAGCAGGCTAATAAAGCACTATTTGAATATATTGAAATCTATTATAATCGGATACGCCGTCATTCAGCCAATGGCTGGATATTGCCGCAGCAATATGAACAATAATTTTACCAAAAAACAAAATGATATAGGTGTGTACTGTCTAATTTTTTGCAAAGATCAATTATTACTTAGATAAAAGATATATCTAAGAAAAATGTTCAGCATAGAATAAATCGAAATACTAACTGGTGGCAGAGATTAACGCAAAGTGAACTTGGTGAGTTCAAAAATATATTTGATGATTATGTGAAGTTTTAGGGAGAAAAAATGTATTTATTAGAACATATAAATCCTTCAGGAACCGTGAATCAATTCCATATTGATATCTCTGAAGATGGGTTAATGATTTATGAGTCATGTATTAACTATGTCTTAGATAATTGTAGTGATAAAGATATTTACATATTTACTGGTTGCGAGAATAAGGAAGCTTTAAAAGAAATACAAAAAAATATTATAACTATTTTATATTATTATGCCGCAAAGGATTTGTTGCCACCTCGATATATTGATCCCCAGAACAGGTATGTAGATACAAATGAATTATCATGGATAGGAATAGATATAAACAGATTAAATAAATAGATTAGTATTTATATATGAAATTGTGGACATACCACTATGCATCTAATGGATTGACTTGGGTGGATTGTAAGGACTGTCATTAGTTACAGCTAGACGAAGGATGGGATCAGTAGAATATCAAAAAATGGTAGATAGCGATAAAGTATTACGAAGTATAACAGGAACAACTCATGTGGCTTATCATGCAGATGTTAATGCTTTTGGTAAACAAGCAAAAATGGAGTTTTATATGTTGGATTTGATATTTTTAAAAAATTTATAACTCCTTCAAATGAAAGATGGGCAAAAAAGTAGGATTAAATTGTTTAGAAGGCTTAGCGTAAAGTAAAGGATTTCTTGTGCCTGAAATGCCTAAAGCAAGTAACATTCGTGTTAAGATAGAAAAAATTAATGTAAAAATACAATCAAAATGTTAAATAAATTTAAATTTTGGATATCTAAAAATACTAACTACTCTTCTGATTATCATCAAAATGATTTATCAGAAAGTATCGTTATCGATTTTGAAAATGATATTTATATTGCCCGATTTACTGTTTGGGATGATTTAAGTTGTATGTCCGAAATAGTAGATTTAAATACTGATCAATTTAAAATTAATAAAAGGAATGAATTTACTTCATTTGATGAATTGCTATCTATAT
>NZ_JBIDFE010000050.1:0-2899 GCF_046635605.1 Gilliamella sp. BG3 | reverse complement strand
GGTTATCGTTGATTTAGTAGAGCAAGCTTTTGATGAGTTACAAGAGTACGGGTTAACGGAGGATAAGAATAATGGCTAACATCTCACTGGACGCAATAAATACTATCAATACAAAACTAGGACAAGCCAACGCTATCACCACGCTTTTAATGGTGGATTGTGATTCGGATACGCCAATTAATGATGAGTTACGCGCCTATGCCCTTGATGCTGTATCAGACTTGATTAACGATTCTAAAAAGCTATTTAGAAGCGAAACCGAGCACAAGGAGGCAAAGAATGAAAGAGTTTGATTTTGTCCATAACGATGACGGCACTATTACCGCATTAAGGCTTAAAAATGGCAAATATGTAGCACTATTTTCTTTTGGCAAGGATGAAATCCCTAACTTACTCGCCGATGTCACCAAGCGACTACCGCCCGAAGTTAGGCGATACATGACACAAATTAAGGGGGTAAATCATGGATAATCAGCAAGAAGTAACAGCAATTCATCATAGTATCGTTGATTCTACTATGGCGATTATAGCAGGCTTATTTTTAATTGAGCAGATTAATAAAAACGGTGCCAAGGTGTTTATTCATGACGGTATCAAGATTGATATTGATAAAGATTTAATTGTTTTAGGGTTAAAAGTTAGTCTTGAAGAATGCTTGATTGAAGACTTTGGCGAAAGTGAGGGATTAAATCGTACCTATGGACTATTAAAAAAGATGTACGCCGAAAGTGACGATAAACCTATGGCACTAACGCAATTCGGGCAAGAAATGCTTGCAACGTTATTTATTGATTTAGCCGAAGATATCAAAGCTGAATCTAACGCGATAATTCATTAAGGGGGATGTAATGAAAATCAATGAAATTACAGCCCAAGCCGTAGATAAATGGGATTATATTTTTCAATCATTAGGTATTGAAGTGGGTAATGGCAAGCATTGCCCTTGCCCTGTCTGTGGGGGTAAGGATAGATTTAGATTTGATAACCAAAATGGTAGAGGTACTTATATCTGTAACCAGTGTGGTAGTGGTGACGGCTTAGAGCTTATCAAAAACTATTATCAATGTGACGCTAAAGAAGCATCAAATAAAGTAGCGGAATGTTTAAATCTGTCTAATCAGAATAACCAAATACGGGAAAATCTCGCATTTAGGAATATAGATTCCAAACAATTGCATAACAATAACATACCAGATAATCCCGTATGTAAAAAGGTTGAGTATTTGCTATCTAAAGCAACATTAGGGCAACCTCAATACCTGACCAAGAAAGGGTTAACCTTTGATTTACCCTTGTTAGATAACGGGCGCATTTTTGTGCCCATGCTGAATCTTCATAATGAATACGCAGGTGGTCAATTTATCAAGCCTGACGGCAGTAAGCATTTAATGAAAGGCTCAAATAAGAAAAGTGCTTTTATATTAGTGCGCTCAATATTGAGCAGACCTGCTGAGGTGTGCGCAAATTTGCTCGCACACAATGAAATTATTATCTGTGAGGGTTTGGCTACAGGGATATCGATAGCGGAATTCCGCCAACAGTCTACTGTTATATCCGCCATTGACGCAGGCAATCTTATTCATGTAGCTAAAGACATTCGTGAGTTAAATCTTACCGCTAAAATCATTATCGCAGGTGATAACGATATTGGTCAAAGCCCTAATACGGGCTTAGCTAAAGCAATAGAAGCAGCTCAAGCGGTAAATGGTTATTACTCCGTTCCTGATACAGATTATAAATGTGATTGGGATGATTATAGGCAACAACTTGGAAGCGATAACGCTTTGGCTCATTTTAATAAAAACCTCATAAAACCAGAGTTACCCACCGTGACAAAACTTAACATGCAAAACGAGTTATCAAGTATGAACCTATCGCAAATGGCATCAAGTCAACGGGCTGAACTGCTCAATCAATATTATGATAATAACCTTGCAATTAATCTTACTACCGATGAAATCTATCACTATCAAGATAACGCATGGCAACCTATAAGCGATAAACTATTAATGCGAACACTAGCCGATTTATTCACTCAATCAGGCGAACCTTTTAACCCTATGCGAATTAGCTCAGCGGTTGAATCGCTCAGGTTATCACTGCCTATAATGGGAACACCTCAGAAAGATTTAATCTGCTTTAAAAATGGCGTATATGAGCTAAAAAGCCAAACCTTTAGACCTCACAATAAGCAAGATTGGTTATTAGTCAGTAATGATATTGATTACTACCCTGCCAAAGAAAATGAATCTTTTGATACTCACGCGCCAAACTTCGCTAAATGGCTAAAAAGAGCATCAGGCAATCAAGATAAGGCTAAAAATATCTTGGCTGCGCTATATATGATATTGGCTAATCGCCATGACTGGCAATTATTCTTAGAGGTTACAGGCGCAGGCGGTAGCGGTAAAAGTGTTTTTGCTGAAATTGCGACGATGTTATCAGGTAAAAACAATACTGTAATAGGCACTATGGACGCATTAGAAAAGGCAAGGGACAGAGCCTTAATCGTGGGTTACTCATTAGTCATATTACCCGACCAACCGCGTTATATGGGCAGTGGTGCAGGATTAAAAGCAATTACTGGCGGTGATGAAGTAGCAATAGACCCAAAACACAAGCAACCCTATTCTTGTAAAATCCCTGCGGTAGTCTTGGTTATCAATAACGAGGCAATGAGATTTAACGAACGAAATGGAGGTATATCACGGCGTAGGGTTATCTTTCACTTTGGCGAGGTCATCCCTGAAAAAGAGCGAGATTTAAACTTGGTTAGCAAAATAGAGCAAGAGCTCCCCTCAATTGTGAGGTTGCTATTAAATGAGTTTATCAATCCAACAGAAGCTAAAGAAAGACTACACCAGCAACAACAATCAGACGAAGCGACGGCGATTAAACG
>NZ_JBIDFE010000049.1:1226-3850 GCF_046635605.1 Gilliamella sp. BG3 | reverse complement strand
CTCAATTTTCCTACGCCCATGGCAGATAGGGACCGAACTGTCTCACGACGTTCTAAACCCAGCTCGCGTACCACTTTAAACGGCGAACAGCCGTACCCTTGGGACCTACTTCAGCCCCAGGATGTGATGAGCCGACATCGAGGTGCCAAACACCGCCGTCGATATGAACTCTTGGGCGGTATCAGCCTGTTATCCCCGGAGTACCTTTTATCCGTTGAGCGATGGCCCTTCCATTCAGAACCACCGGATCACTATGACCTACTTTCGTACCTGCTCGAGCCGTCACTCTCGCAGTCAAGCTAGCTTTTGCCATTGCACTAACCTCCTGATGTCCGACCAGGATTAGCTAACCTTCGTGCTCCTCCGTTACTCTTTGGGAGGAGACCGCCCCAGTCAAACTACCCACCAGACAGTGTCCCTTACCTCGTTTCAGAAGTATAGGTTAGAACATCAAACATTAAAGGGTGGTATTTCAAGGTCGACTCCACACACACTGGCGTGCATGCTTCTTTGCCTCCCACCTATCCTACACATTAAGGCTCAATGTTCACTGTCAAGCTATAGTAAAGGTTCACGGGGTCTTTCCGTCTTGCCACGGGTACACCGCATCTTCACGGCAATTTCAATTTCACTGAGTCTCGGGTGGAGACAGCCTGGCCATCATTACGCCATTCGTGCAGGTCGGAACTTACCCGACAAGGAATTTCGCTACCTTAGGACCGTTATAGTTACGGCCGCCGTTTACTGGGGCTTCGATCAGGAGCTTCTGCATAAGCATAACCCCATCAATTAACCTTCCAGCACCGGGCAGGCGTCACACCGTATACGTCCACTTTCGTGTTTGCACAGTGCTGTGTTTTTATTAAACAGTTGCAGCCAGCTGGTATCTTCGACTGATTTCACCTCCATCCGCATGGGATTTCAATTACCATCAGCGTGCCTTCTCCCGAAGTTACGGCACCATTTTGCCTAGTTCCTTCACCCGAGTTCTCTCAAGCGCCTTAGTATTCTCTACCTGACCACCTGTGTCGGTTTCGGGTACGATTAACTATAACCTGAAGCTTAGAGGATTTTCCTGGAAGCAGGGCATCAATTACTTCACTGCCTTAGCAGCTCGTCATCACGCCTCAGAGTTTCAGTGACCGGATTTGCCTAATCACACCCCTACACGCTTAACCCACCATCCAATAGGTGGTAAACCTAGCCTTCTTCGTCACCCCATCGCAGTTATAGCCAGTACGGGAATATTAACCCGTTTCCCATCAGATACGCCCTTCGGCCTCTCCTTAGGGGTCGACTCACCCTGCCCCGATTAACGTTGGACAGGAACCCTTGGTCTTCCGGCGAGCGGGCTTTTCACCCGCTTTATCGTTACTTATGTCAGCATTCGCACTTCTGATACCTCCAGCATGCCTCACAACACACCTTCTACGGCTTACAGAACGCTCCCCTACCCAATACACTTGCGTGCACTGCCGCAGCTTCGGTGCATAGTTTTAGCCCCGTTACATCTTCCGCGCAGGCCGACTCGACTAGTGAGCTATTACGCTTTCTTTAAATGATGGCTGCTTCTAAGCCAACATCCTAGCTGTCTAAGCCTTCCCACTTCGTTTCCCACTTAACTATGACTTCGGGACCTTAGCTGGCGGTCTGGGTTGTTTCCCTCTTCACGACGAACGTTAGCACCCGCCGTGTGTCTCCCATGATTCAACTTGTCAGTATTCGGAGTTTGCATCGGGTTGGTAAGCCGGGATGGCCCCCTAGCCGAAACAGTGCTCTACCCCCAACAGTCACTCATGAGGCGCTACCTAAATAGCTTTCGGGGAGAACCAGCTATCTCCCGGTTTGATTGGCCTTTCACCCCCAGCCACAGGTCATCCGCTAATTTTTCAACATTAGTCGGTTCGGTCCTCCAGTTAGTGTTAACCAACCTTCAACCTGCCCATGGCTAGATCACCGGGTTTCGGGTCTATACCCTGCAACTTAACGCACAGTTAATACTCGGTTTCCCTTCGGCTCCCCTATTCGGTTAACCTCGCTACAGAATATAAGTCGCTGACCCATTATACAAAAGGTACGCAGTCACTATTACCCAACGGTAACAGCTCCCACTGATTGTACGTACACGGTTTCAGGGTCTATTTCACTCCCCTCCCGGGGTTCTTTTCGCCTTTCCCTCACGGTACTGGTTCACTATCGGTCAATCAGGAGTATTTAGCCTTGGAGGATGGTCCCCCCTTCTTCAGACAGGATATCACGTGTCCCGCCCTACTCTATAAGCTTCCACATAACGTACCTTCGTGTACGGGACTTTCACCCTCTATCGTGCGACTTTCCAGACGCTTCCACTAATACTTTATGCTACCCGCTTGGGCTACTCCCCTTTCGCTCGCCGCTACTCAGGGAATCTCGGTTGATTTCTTTTCCTCGGGGTACTTAGATGTTTCAGTTCTCCCGGTTCGCCTCATATGACTATGTATTCATCATATGATAGTGTAGTCACCTACACTGGGTTTCCCCATTCGGACATCGACGGCTATTGCGCTTTTTATCAGCTTACCGTCGCTTTTCGCAGATTAACACGTCCTTCTTCGCCTCTGATTGCCTAGGCATCCACCGTATAC
>NZ_JBIDFE010000049.1:0-1132 GCF_046635605.1 Gilliamella sp. BG3 | reverse complement strand
CTTTCTTCTAAACAAACAATCTGTGTGAACACTTACGAGCTCTTCGTAAGGAGGTGATCCAACCGCAGGTTCCCCTACGGTTACCTTGTTACGACTTCACCCCAGTCATGAACCACACCGTGGTAAACGCCCTCCCGAAGGTTAAGCTATCTACTTCTGGTGCAACCCACTCCCATGGTGTGACGGGCGGTGTGTACAAGGCCCGGGAACGTATTCACCGTGACATTCTGATTCACGATTACTAGCGATTCCGACTTCATGGAGTCGAGTTGCAGACTCCAATCCGGACTTAGACGTACTTTGTGAGGTCCGCTTACTCTCGCGAGGTCGCCTCCCTTTGTATACGCCATTGTAGCACGTGTGTAGCCCTGGTCGTAAGGGCCATGATGACTTGACGTCGTCCCCACCTTCCTCCGCTTTATCAACGGCAGTCTCCTTTGAGTTCCCGACCTAATCGATGGCAACAAAGGATAAGGGTTGCGCTCGTTGCGGGACTTAACCCAACATTTCACAACACGAGCTGACGACAGCCATGCAGCACCTGTCTCACAGTTCCCGAAGGCACTCTCGTATCTCTACAAGATTCTGTGGATGTCAAGACCAGGTAAGGTTCTTCGCGTTGCATCGAATTAAACCACATGCTCCACCGCTTGTGCGGGCCCCCGTCAATTCATTTGAGTTTTAACCTTGCGGCCGTACTCCCCAGGCGGTCGATTTATCGCGTTAGCTTCGGAGCCCATCACTCTAGGCAACAAACTCCAAATCGACATCGTTTACAGCGTGGACTACCAGGGTATCTAATCCTGTTTGCTCCCCACGCTTTCGCATCTCAGCGTCAGTATCTGTCCAGAAGGCCGCCTTCGCCACCGGTATTCCTCCACATCTCTACGCATTTCACCGCTACACGTGGAATTCTACCTTCCTCTACAATACTCTAGTTAACCAGTTTTAAGTGCAATTCCTAGGTTGAGCCCAGGGCTTTCACACCTAACTTAATTATCCGCCTACATGCCCTTTACGCCCAGTCATTCCGATTAACGCTCGCACCCTCCGTATTACCGCGGCTGCTGGCACGGAGTTAGCCGGTGCTTCTTCTGTGATTAACGTCAATTAATAAACCTATTAGATTCAT
>NZ_JBIDFE010000048.1:0-4402 GCF_046635605.1 Gilliamella sp. BG3 | reverse complement strand
TCATTTTTTTCATAATTAAATCCCCTTTTCTTTTATCATAGAGAATTTTCTACTTTTTTGCTGTACTATTTTAGGGGGTAGTTACACGATGCCGCTGCCAACCTGTTAGACCACAAACGGCCAATAGAATTAGACCCCAGCAATCAGAATGTCATCCGCTGTAACCAGCTCCTGCATTTCAGAGGGCACCACTACAGCTATGACGAGCACGGCAGAACTCAGACCAAACAGAGCATCGGTGCTACCCAGCACTACCACTACGACGCCGAACACCGCCTGAGCGAAGTACGCATTGAGCAAACAGGCCGCAGCCAGCGTTATGGGTATGTTTACGATGCCCTTGGCCGGCGTATTGAAAAGCATCAGATAGACCGCGAGGGCCAACCCTACAACCGTACCCGCTTCCTGTGGGACGGGTTAAGAATGATTCAGGAAACCGGCCCGAATCACCCCACCAGCCTGTATATCTATACCGACCAGAACAGCTACGAACCACTGGCGCGGATAGATAAACGAGGTAATGACCCAGAAAGAGTCATGTACTTCCACACCGACCTCAACGGCTGTCCGGAAGAGCTTACCGATGCAAACGGTGAAATACTGTGGGAATGCAGCTTTCAGCTGTGGGGAAAACGGATTCATGAAATCGAACATGAATCGGTAGAACAAAACCTCAGATATCAGGGACAATATTTAGACAGAGAAACTGGTTTACATTACAATACGTTCAGGTACTATGATCCGGATATAGGTAGATTTACCCAGCCCGACCCGATTGGGTTGCTGGGTGGCTTGAATCTGTATCAGTATGCGCCTAATGGGTTGACTTGGATTGATCCGTGGGGGTTATCTCGATATTCGGGTGTTGATTTTTCTGGAACAGATGCTTTATATCAGGGTGGTGTAAATATTGTTAAGATAGAAATGACTGGAGGAAGATATGGTGATTTTAAAAATGCCAATAAGATTGCAGGCTATACAAATTCTAAAGGTAATATAACAGGTAGGTCTCATCCAGAAGGATATACATGGCATCATTTGAATGATTATGATTCCAAAACAAATACATCAACTATGCAATTAGTAAAAATAGAAGCGCATGAAGCTACATATCCACATGCAGGTTCTGTTAGTCAATTTGAGAAATATCACGATGTTAAATACGAAACATCCAAAGCTAAGGCTAAAGCTAAAGAGATTTCTTCTAAGCTTTTTGGTAAATGTTAATGGAGGAATATGATATGAATTTTGATAAGATGGAAATATATCATGACGATGATGGCATAGCAATAGATATTATTTTACATACTTTTGGCCATCAAAAAATTCCAGTTATTTATTTGGAGTCAGATGTATGTGATAAAAAAATGAAAATAGATATTAATTTTATTATATCGCATCAAGTTGAACTACATAATATAATTGAAAAAGAAATAGCTTTATATACTAATAGAATTTATAACAAAAATTTATATAAATGTACATTAATGAAAATCTATTTATTCTCGGATATTGAAAATGAATACGGTTTTTTATTCGATTGGTCGGGGGATACAGAACATGGGATAGGGGTAAAAATTAAAGATTTATCAGTGAAAAAAATAGGGAGTGCAGAAATAGCATTTCTTTAAAGCCCTATATTTATATAGAAGGCAAACCCTACAACCGTACCCGCTTCCTGTGGGATGGCTTAAGAATGATTCAGGAAACCGGCCCGAATCACCCCACCAGCCTGTATATCTATACCGACCAGAACAGCTACGAACCACTGGCGCGGATAGATAAACGAGGTAATGACCCAGAAAGAGTCATGTACTTTCACACCGACCTGAACGGCTGTCCGGAAGAACTTACCGATGCAAACGGTGAAATACTGTGGGAATGCAGCTTTCAGCTATGGGGAAAACGGATTCATGAAATCGAACACGAATCCATATAACAAAACCTCAGATATCAGGGACAATATTTAGACAGGGAAACTGGTTTACATTACAATTGTAAATACCCCAAACTTAGTACACAACTCACGTAGAAAATCATGCTGCTTGTTTTAGTGTTTTATACTCAATCGGTGTCATGTTATTTAATGCCTCATGCGGTCTTTCGGTATTATAAATCGTTAGCCATTCTTCGGTTATTTTCCTTGCTTGTGCTAAGTTGTTAAAAAGATATAAATCGAGTACTTCAGTACGATAGGTACGATTAAATCGTTCAATATAGCCATTTTGATAAGGGCTACCGGGCTGGATATAATCAATGGTTATATCATGTGATTTAGCCCAGTTTATAAAGGTTTTTCCTGTAAATTCTGGCCCATTATCGACCCGTATTTTTAATGGATATCCATGATATTCGGCCAGTTTATCTAAGTAACGGGTAATCCTTCCTGCTGGTAAGCTTACTGCAATATCAATCCCTAACCCCTCACGATTAAAGTCATCGATAACATTGAATGTCCTAAAGCGACGCTGATTACGACTACTGTCACTCATAAAATCCATTGACCAACATTCACCTTGTTTATTGGGTGCTGATAGCCTTTCTGGGCTTCGTGGAGGAATGCGCTGTTTACGCTTTATCCTGAGATTAAGCTTTAATTGGCAATACACCCGATATACCCGTTTATGATTCCATTTATAGCCGAGCTTTCTGATACGATTAAAGCATTTAGGAAAGCCCCAGCGTAAATGCCTGTCCGTGATAGCATTCAACACCGAAATAATCACTGAATCATCCTGTAACTTAGGTTGATAATAGTAAGCACAACGGCTTAAGCCAACAATGGCACAACTCATAGCAATAGTAACTGAATGATTTTGTTTTAGTTGCTGTGCCCACGTTTTACGTGCCTTTGTGGGCACTAAAGCTTTTTTATTATTTCTTCCTGCAGCTGAGATTTTAAGCTCAGTTCGGCAAACATCTGCTTAAGCTTGCGATTTTCAGCCTCCAGCTCCTTTAAGCGTTTGATATCCGAAGTTTCCATTCCGCCGTATTTTTCTCGCCATTTATAGAAAGTTGAATTACCCATGCCATATTTACGGCACAGTTCTTTAACCGGAATACCCGCTTCAGCTTCTTTTAAAATAGCGACGATTTGATGTTCAGTCATTTTTTTCATAATTAACCCCCCCTTTTCTTTTATCATAGAGAATTTTCTACTTTTTTGCTGTACTATTTTAGGGGATAGTTACAGGGGAAACGGATTCACGAAATCGAACATGAATCAGTAAAGCAAAACCTCAGATATCAAGGACAATATCTAGACAGAGAAACTGGCTTACATTACAATACTTTCAGGTATTATGATCCGGATATAGGTAGATTTACCCAACCAGATCCGATTAGGCTGCTGGGTGGCCTTAATCTGTTTCAGTATGGCCTAATGGATTGACTTGGGTGGATATGGGGGCTATCACCTGTTAGCCCTAAAACTGTTTTATTTTCACAAGGTGATATCAGTCCTAATTTTTCTGATAAAAGGAGTATGAATGAACTAATCTATAGATTGAAAAATGGTTCTTCATATATCAACCAAGTAAAGCCAATCAGGAAAGTGAGACTTACCTACTAACATTCAAGAAAGGTTAATCTCGCAAGGTGCAAATAAACACCGTATTTACTTTAGATAATCGACGACTATACGCAGCTAAAGAAGCTGGTATAAAAAGTATGCCTTATGTTTGGGCTACTAAATCTGATTTGAAGTCAATTAATCTAAATAATAGATTTTCAACAAAAACTGGTGGGAAAGGGATAAAAGTAAGATGCTAACAGTAAATAATCAGGCTATTGAGACAATATATGGAGAAATATATGGAAGAGACGCTTTAATATTAAAAGACGTCATATTAGATATGTTTCCTCTGGAGTTAAAGATAATAGCTTCTTTGGGTTTGTCATTTTGCCAACCAAGCAGAGGATTAGAAGGAGAGGCTTTAATTTGTTTTCAATTTAAAAATATAAAGAGCTTAAATATTACAATGATTGATGAATCAAGCTATCAGCCAATGATGATATCATGTTTTGATAAAATATTCGATAAAGAGAAAGATGAGCATTATGTTTTAAGCACTTATGATCATATTTTTGATGTGATTGGTCAATGTGAATTATGCTATTACAAATAATTATGAAAGTCGGGAGTGATATTTAAAATCTTCCCGAATTTATTTTAATTGCTGTTTATTCTGTAGCTAGTAATAACAGAGTTCAATCTTGGCTTGAATCAAAAACACAGCAAATAAGAACAGACCAATTACCGCTGCGATCACACCGACTGATCCTTGCCAAAATATTAGACAGTGCCCACCTCTATCATTTTTTCTTTTTGGTAATATTGTTGTTCATATTGTTCAGGTGATACCCAGCCATTGGCTGAATGACGGCGTATCCGATTATAATA
>NZ_JBIDFE010000047.1:0-4448 GCF_046635605.1 Gilliamella sp. BG3 | reverse complement strand
TTACCTGCTCAAGTTTTAGATGCTCAAATTGAGCCACTTCATATGGAATTTAAATACCCAAAAATCCATTTAATATATAATCACTAGTACTTATATAGGTATCCAACAAGTATCCAGTGAAACTACTTTAAATTAATGGATACTAATCTAAGCAAAAGCGGTAATAATTGCTAATGCTTGCTTTCACAGAAAAATGGAAACCATTGCTTAAGTAAACCATACCCGATATCCGTGTAGCAAACTAAAATTATTTTTTATTGAAAATAATAAGATAAATTAGCACATATTAAACATGTATACTTATGTAAAAGTAGATTTCTATCATTAGAAATAAATTGTTATATTTTATTGGAGCTAAATTTATGTGCGAAAAATTTTATGAGTATGATCGATGTGTAACCATCTTTCATTACGATAAATGGTATAAATTTTTTATAGCTAAAGAAGATAATTACTATCAACCAAAAGGAATTGGACTTCCTGCAAACTCAACCGATATAGAATTACCAAACCAAGAATTACCAAAAGGACAAATATACGTTTTTGAAAATGGTGAATGGATTGTAAAAGAGGATACATTCCCTAGAGTTAAATTAATTGAAGATAATTATATTTACAGTGAGGAATGTTTAACAAAACAATTTCAAATAGAATCATATAGCTGCCTTGAGATGCCAAAATACGAAGCAATAGAAAGATTCACTAACCCAGAATTACAATCTTTAATGATTGTTAATAAGTATTTATTAATTCAACACGAGTTTATGAATATTTTAAAATTTCATGAAAAAAATATCAAAAATTTACAAAATCTAAAGCAATTCCTACCAGAAGAAAATCCAGTTATTATTTATAGATTAAAAACAGAAGGACTTATACTTTCAATTAGAAAATTATTTGATGAACTGGTTCAATTGACATATGTTACTTGTTATAAAAATAGTTTCGACACAAATAACACAATTGAAGTAGATTGTATAGGAGACCTATTTATAACTAAAAAGGATAGTATTTATCCGCTTTGTAAACAGATTCTCATTGGTGATGGTATTGATTATGATAAAGATAATACTGAGTTTTTAAAAACAATTAATAAGCTTTTTAATTCAATTAAACATAGCGCTCTTCATTATGAGGCAATGTTATTATATTCAGATATTCCTAATGTTGTTTCATTTTATAAAGATAGAAATAAATTTTCGTCAAATGATATTCTATTTTTTAATCACTCTTTATTTCAAATAATGTTTGGATTTCAAAATAATTTTAAAAGAATTATTAAAAATCAAAAAAAGTACTTACTAAGTATAAAATAATTTCATGTGTAAAAATTTACAATATATAGTAATAAATTATCAAAATTTACTACTATATGTAGTAAATCCGAATATTTATTGATTAAAAAATAAGCAAACGAATCAATGGGTGAAAAATATTTTTTAATAGCATTTTTTCACTGGCTAATTCATTACAAAATTAAGGCGATTATACAAATCCGATCTTAAACTGAATTACTTGAAATTTAATTTATTTAAAAATCATAAAGTTAAAAATAATGTTTATTAAAATCAGATCGTAAATCAAATGACAGCATTTTTACGGCGTTACTAAAGTTAAGTAATACATAGCAACCAAAATTGTATTTAAAGGGCTTAGAGCGCTCATTTTGCGCCTTATTTTTGATATTTATTATTTACTGTGCTTTATTTTTCAAAATACTTTGATAAAATACTAGTTAAATTGATTACCTAGTTATTTATACAGGTAGTTAATTGAAAAGCTATTAATGAGGAGTATCTAAGTTGATAGTTTTAAGGGGAGTTGGTTCACGGTCGCCAAACTTAGAAGCCAGATCCCCTAGTACGAAGAAATTAAACATGATACGGATAAAAATGTAACAAATTGTTTAACAACTTCAGTTATATATTGTCTTATCTACCAAAAGTAGTCAATGCCAATATTAACTAACTGTTCATTTGTTAATCAATCTCTGTTAGCTCCTTTCATCCTCTATCATTGTTTAATTCTTTTTAATTAGTAATTTAAAAAGAGATTTTTACATGGAAAAAATTTTAAATAACAAAGATAGTCTTATCCCGTTAAAAGATTTTATTGCCTTAATTGGTTATAAAAGCACATCCTCATATTATCAAATGCTCAAGAATGACAAAACCGCACCTAAACCAATAAAATTATTGGGTCGAAAAGTTTTTTTATCTAGTCAAGAAGTTAATAGCTGGATTGAATCAAAAAAAGCGGCAAGGGGGTAATTTATGCAAATTGGAAACCCTCTATATCGCGAAATAATAAAGGGCTTGCATTGGAATCTTGACGCTTCCAATAATAGCCAATCTCGCTATCAGTGTCTACCCAAAAAGCCGAGAGCTTACCTATTAATTGCGTGTACTGGTGACAATGGTATTACCGAAAATGAAATATTGCGCACCTGTAGGCTTTCTAGTGGTAGAAATTACTGTTCAGAACTCGAAAGAAAGTTAGGCATCACATTAAAGCGCATGGATGAACCTAATACCGACGGAATAGGCTCACACTATCGCTATTACCTAGCCAATAAGGAAGATGCTCAAAAGGTGGTTAATCTGATTCTTAGTTATGAAAATAGCTTATTAACTGAATCAGATATCAGCCAAATTTTAGCACTTTACCCAAGCAAAGCAGCTTAATTAATTGATTTTATAGCAAAGCTCATTTTTGAGCCGACGGTATCCCTTTGCCTAAATTTAGCTAAAAGAGGGATTTTTCGACACGTTAGGAGTAATACTTATGACAGATTTTAATAATTTAGTACCAGTAACCGAAACACAATTAAACGGTAAATTACAGCAAACAGTTAGCGCAAAGGCTTTACATAATTACTTAAAAGTAGGAAATGATTTTTCAACATGGATAAAGGGAAGAATAAAAGAATATGGGCTTATTAAAAATGATGATTTTTTAATCTTTGATTCATCAGAATTCAGGAATCAAAGTACAAATAATGAACAACAAATAAAATGGACAACTAAGCGAGGTGGAGATCGTAAAAGTACAGATTACATCCTTACAATCGGAACCGCTAAAGAATTAGCAATGATTGAAAATAACGAGAAAGGACGAGCAATAAGAAAGTACTTTATACGTTGTGAAGAACACCTTAAAGAAATCGCGCCAACAATCCAAAAGAAAGCACTTAATCGATTAAAAGCACGTTTAGAAGTCGCAGATTATAGCCGTCCTATGTGTGACGCATTAACTATACAACGATTATCCCTAGGCAAGGAGACCAAGCCACATCACTATACTAATGAATTTGATATGATTAATCGTATTGTACTTGGCATGACAGCAAAGGCTTACCGAAAAGCTCATAATCTCACGGGTGATATTCGCGACCATATCACTGAAGAACAGCTTAATCACTTAGCTTACCTTGAGAAATCCAATATCACGTTAATAGATATGGGTTGGAATTATGAAAAACGAAAAGCAGAACTCATCAAGTTATCACAAAGCTACATGATTCGGTTATTGGGTAAGGTGGCTTAATTATGATGACTATACACTCATTTAACGCCTTAGCTATAGGACAGTATACCCAAGCCCCAAATAATCGCTTAAATTGCTATTTTAACGGAATTAACGCCATCCAAAAGGTGAAATCATTCTTCTTGGTTGGCAATAATTCTAGTTTCCAGTCAAAAAAGCCTATTTCAGTGGAAACAAGTGTAAAAGTACGCACTAAGTACGCAGTGAAAACCGTTTTTTTAATGCGTACTAATCATTGCATGGGGTGTTTTTTAAAAAGTAGGTTTCTTGAGTCCATAAAAAGGAGAATGGGAAAACAAAAACCACCAATCAGTGGTATTAAGTTAAAAGATTATTTCTTATCTAGTTTAGCTAGTTTTTCGCGACAAGTAGCAATAACCCAAGCGGAAAAGTTAGTATTTTCTTTCTTGGATTGCTCGTCTATTCGCTCTATTAATTCATGGGGGAAGCGGATTGCTTTTCTATCCGATTTATTATTTTTGTTACCTGTAGCCATTTTTATACCTAAAAGATGCTTATTAGTGTGCAGACACTATACACGATCACTAAATAATAAAAAAGGCTTGACGTGTGCCTACACCATAAAATATAGTGAGCACACACCTGATAAGTTTATTAGGTTAAAAACAGCAATGCCCCGAAGTGCTGTAACACTATCGAGGCATCTAACCACAATAACATTAAATGAGGTAATGATTATGGCTAACCGCTATGATAGCGCACACCTATGCGCAAGACAATCCAAACTATTTAAATTCTATGACCTATCAATGGCTCAAGTAGTCCAAATAACGGCAACAACCGAACGCCAAGCACGCAAGAGCTTAGGCAAATCATCCCTTATCTTTATTGCCAGAATTCGCTTATATCCAGTTATTGAAAGAGCCAGAAGCTTTGGAGGT
>NZ_JBIDFE010000046.1:0-4475 GCF_046635605.1 Gilliamella sp. BG3 | reverse complement strand
GCCACTAAAATAAGACCGCCCTAATTGGCGGTTTTTTATTGAGTGAATACCTAAAGTGTACACTTGTGAATAGTAAACATTTAAGTATACACCACTCAAACCCTTTTAGGATAAGGATTCAAGCAAGTAGTGAACACCGTGCATACTTTTTTATTAAATTTTATTTTTATGGGGAGGAGGTATAAAAAATCTAAAATATAATTAACGAATACCACTCACCTAGATAAATTTTTACACCGTCAAAATTCTAAAACCAATTTTTAACCTTTCAATTTGGCAAGATTAAAATACCTAATATTGGGGGTCACTTTTTATTTTGGGACTATGCTTGGGACTATTTCTTCAATAAAGAAAAAGCAAAACCCTTTATTGAAAAGGCTTTAATAAGATCATTTCAAGTCCCCGCCCAGCACCAAATCAATAAACAGCAACATTCTTTTAAACCCTGCAAAGCACACCAAACCCAGTAATAACAAGCCTTAAAGTCTATTTTATTGCCCATTAAGTATCAGTAAGGTACATTTTAAACCACATCTTAAACCACATCTTTTAGGTATATACTTAAGTACAAATACTATATAATTAAAAATTATATACTTAAAATTATTATGGCAAGAAAAGCAGCCTTGATAATAGATACCCGAATAAAAGCCACCAATTCATGAAATAAGGAATATTCATTATTTATAGCGATAATCCGCCTACCTTGCTGTAGACGGAGTAAGGGAAAATATTCATTTAAAATAAATATATTAGTTTTTAAATGAATGAATTGGAGCGGGAATTCTTCCACCTCGATTAATAAAATCACATGAACTAAATTTGTTTACTGACATAACGGGAGCATGGCCAAGTAAACCACCAAATTCAATGTTATCTCCTACTTTTAATCCCTCGGCTGGAATAATTCGCACCGCTGTTGTTTTGTGGTTAATCACCCCTATTGCAGCCTCATCTGCAATGATCGCCGAAATAGTTTCAGCTGGCGTATCGCCTGGAATTGCAATCATATCCAGTCCAACAGAACAAACACAGGTCATTGCTTCTAGTTTTTCAAGATTAAGTGCACCGTTATTTACAGCATCAATCATACCTGCATCTTCCGAAACAGGGATAAATGCACCGCTTAATCCGCCAACATGGCCACAAGCCATTACTCCACCTTTTTTAACCGCATCGTTTAGCATAGCTAGTGCTGCAGTTGTACCGTGTGTACCAACTGCTTCTAATCCCATTTCTTCTAAAATGTGTGCAACCGAATCACCAATTGCTGGGGTTGGAGCTAACGATAAATCGACAATACCAAATTTAACGCCTAAACGTTCAGAAGCCTCTTTACCAACTAGTTGCCCCATACGAGTAATTTTAAATGCAGTTTTTTTGATAGTCTCAGCTACAACATCAAATGGCTGACCTTTGACTTTTTCAAGTGCTCGCTTAACTACACCAGGACCACTGACACCAACGTTAATGACGCAATCAGCTTCCCCTACGCCATGAAAGGCACCTGCCATAAATGGATTATCTTCAACAGCATTAGCAAACACAACTAACTTAGCACAGGCCATGCTACTATTATCAGCTGTTAATTGCGCGGCTTCTTTGATGACATTTCCCATTTGCTTTACTGCATCCATGTTGATCCCCGTTTGTGTAGAGCCAACATTTACCGAAGAGCAAACTCGTTCAGTCTGTGCAAGTGCTTGGGGAATTGATTTAATTAAAATTTCATCTCCTTTATGGTAACCTTTTTGTACCAGTGCTGAAAATCCACCAATAAAGTTAACACCAACTGCTTTGGCCGCTTCGTCCAAAGTTTTAGCAAACGCTACATAATCTTTATCATCACTAGCACCGGCAATTAAAGATATTGGCGTAACAGAAATACGCTTATTGATTATTGGAATACCGAATTCTGAAGTAATCTGATCACCTACTTTAACAAGATCTTTTGCCAGATGTGTAATTTTGTTATAAATCTTTTGGCGTGCTTTTTCACCATCACTATCTATACAATCAAGAAGAGAAATACCCATGGTTATTGTACGGATATCAAGTTTTTCTTCCTCAATCATTTTAATGGTTTCGAGGATCTGTTTTGTTTCCATTAGTATTATCCTTTTATTAAAATATAGAATTAATATTATAAACGATGCATAGCATCAAAAATTTCTTCTCTTTGAAGATTAACTTTAACTTTTAGATTTTTACCTGTTTGCATCAACACAGTTTTTACTTCATCAAATGACACATTAATTTTAGATAGGTCAAGTAACATAATCATCGTAAAATACTCATCCATAATAGTTTGGCTGACATCTAAAATATTAATATCTAATTCATATAACTTTTGGCTAATACCAGCAATAATACCTGTTTGATCTTTACCAATTACCGTTAAAATGGTTTTCATAACACTCCTCCGCACAAAAAATAGACAATTAAATAATATTTATTGAGCTAACTATAATAGCATCTTCAAAAATTATCGAAATAGGAGTAGATTGTTTTTTTCAGTAAAAATATCAATACAAGAACTAAAAAGAGCAACTTATGGTAAATTTCTCAAAATCCACAAAATTGGATCATGTTTGTTACGATATCCGTGGTCCAATTCTAGAGCATGCAAAACGACTGGAAGAAGAAGGTCAAACTATCCTGAAACTCAATATTGGAAACCCAGCGCCGTTCGGTTTTGCTGCGCCTGACGAATTATTAATTGATGTGATTAGAAACTTACCTTCCTCACAAGGATATTCCGATTCTAAAGGCCTTTATTCTGCTCGTAAAGCAATCATGCAGTATTATCAAGCTCGCGGAATTAATAGTTTAGATGTTGAAGATATTTACATCGGTAATGGTGTATCAGAATTAATCGTTCAATCCATGCAGGCCTTACTAAATAGTGGAGATGAAATACTCGTACCTATGCCTGATTACCCATTATGGACAGCAGCTATTAGTTTGTCTGGAGGTAGTGCTGTGCACTATCTTTGCGATGAAGAATCAAATTGGTCACCTGATATTGAAGATATTAAACGGAAAATAACTCCAAACACTAAAGGAATAGTAATTATTAATCCTAACAACCCGACAGGCGCTGTTTATAGTAAAGAAGTATTACTTGAGATCGCTGAAATCGCTCGTCAAAATAACCTAATCATCTTCGCTGATGAGATTTACGATAAAATTTTATATGATGATGCAGTGCATTATTCAATTGCTGCATTGGCCCCCGATTTATTTGTCATTACCATGTGTGGCCTATCAAAAACTTATCGAGTTGCTGGTTTTAGGCAAGGCTGGATGGCGCTTTGTGGCCCCAAAAACCATGTAAAAGGCTATATTGAAGGCTTAAATATGCTAGCTTCAATGCGTTTATGTGCTAATGTGCCATTACAACATGCTATTCAAGGAGCGCTAGGAGGCTACCAAAGCATCAATGAATTTATTGTTCCTGGAGGTCGCTTATATGATCAATGTATGTTGGCATGGCGTTTACTTAATGAAATCCCTGGGGTTTCATGTACTAAACCACAAGGTGCCTTGTATCTATTTCCAAAATTAGATCAGAAAAAATTCAACATCCATAACGACCAAAAACTCGTATTAGATTTTTTGTTACAAGAAAAAGTATTACTTGTACAAGGAACTGGCTTTAATTGGCATAAACCGGATCACGTTAGAATTGTTGCTTTGCCTCATTCTGGCCAACTTGAAGAGGCTATTGGAAGATTTGCTCACTTTCTATCTTCCTATAAGCAATAAATCGCTCATTGATTAATCCCCAGTTTCTGCTGGGGTAATTTTAATAGCTCAGCCAAAATAGATTTATAAAACCATATTTAACATTGTCTTTTTATTGTTGTAAAATACGGCTTATCTTCCTGTTTGAAACTTGATATTTTGTACTCCATAACCTCATAAAGCAGATTAGGAGTAACCAAGCACGTTTTATGCCACCAATACAGCTTTTTGATATATTTGTTGATTATGCTATACCTCAATTCAAAGTTCGTATCATCTTTTCTACCTTCTCATGTGTTTGTGGGTAGGCTGGTTTAGTCAATTTTTGCTTATTACTCGTTTTAACAAATAGGTGCTCAACTGCGCTTTACTGGTTCACGTCTGTATCCAGGATAAGGGGCATTCAATGTGGGTATTGGGCTAACAAAATTATTTTGTAAAAATTGTGCTGCATTAAATTGGGATTTATGGGAGTAAATGCCCGCATAGAGCTCATGTGAATAATCATCAATACCAACGAATAAATATTCTCACGTATTTTGTTTTTAAATAAAGGTTGTTAACATGTAGCCTTTCGCTCGGATAAGTTTTGTTATAGCGTTTAGCCAAATCAGTGACAGTTATTTTTTCTTTATGATATAGGTGATCCTAGCCAAAATATTAGACAGTGCCCGCCTCTATCATTTTTTCGTTTTGGTAATATTGTTGTTCATATTGTTCAGGTGATA
>NZ_JBIDFE010000045.1:0-5974 GCF_046635605.1 Gilliamella sp. BG3 | reverse complement strand
TATCAATATATTATATACTTATTATATATATTTTTTGGTGTTCACTAGTATTCACTACTGTTCACTACTATACACATTTAAAAATAATCTTGATCCTGTAATTAACCAATTGAAATATAAATATATTTATATGGCGCTATTTTTTTATTAAAATAAAATAATTATTAATCATAATGTTAAGTTATGATGATTTTAAGGTTGATCCAGGGCTATTATTAGAGGAAAAGAATAAATGCTCTATGGTGATTTCCACCATACAGGGAGATTACGGAAAAGGTAACATTAAAAAAACTAAAAAAATCGGGTTAGCGTTAAAATGAATGGGAGTGGGCGGTTTAGAACGTATAGGGTCGTAGGAATTTACCCCCCCCTCCTATTGGTTGGCTTAGTGAATTTTTGGACACGTTAGAAAGCAATCTAATAATTCGCCTTATTGGATTATAATAGCCTTATTATTAGTAAGTTAGGTGGCAATATGGCAGGGCGAAAATCAAAGATAAAGGACATGTTAAGACTAGGGCAAGAGTATTTGCATAAGCAGGGCTATATCAAAAATGGGGAAGTTATACCCTCTATGGCTGGACTGGCTTTATATGCTAACTGTTCAAGGTCAAGTTTATACAATTATGCGAGTTCAAGCGAAGAATTTAAGGACATGTTAGAACTTATCAAAGCGCGCCAAGAAGTCGAGTTAATTAATAAAGGCTTAAAAGGCGAGTTTAACGCAAGTATTGCTAAATTGATGCTTGCTAATCATGGTTATTCTGAAAAGCAGACATTAGATCATCAATCTATGGGAAGTAGCATTATAGCCAAATCCAAACCAATGCGTATAGAGCTAGTATCGCCACCACCAAAGGATTTAACCGCCTGACAAGCAAAGAGCATAAACTTGTTACCTGCTCAAGTTTTAGATGCTCAAATTGAGCCACTTCATATGGAATTTAAATACCCAAAAATCCATTTAATATAGGTATCCAAACAAGTATCCAGTAAAAAGGTATTTAATAAATGGATACCAATTTAATCATAAAAGGCAGTTATCTTCATTATGAAGACAGCTATAATTGTATCTTTAGCATTTTGATTTAAAACAAGCTAATTAATCTGTATTGAAAATATTTACTGGCGTAACGCTAATAAATATATTGATAAGCTAATGCCTAGATAGGTTAAACGGTAACATTTTTATTATTATGAAAGAGGAATTGTAATGTACCCATGCACAGATCATTATTTACATTGTTTACCCGAAAATACATTATTTGCTAAGTATGACAGGAAGAATAATTTCTTAGGTTTTTTTATTAAAGGAAAGAATACGGATCATCAATATTTTTGGATGACGGAAGTTATTAACCCACTAAAAAACCATGAAGATTGGCATTTCCAAAATATCATAAAGAAAGGGTATATTTCACCTGAGTGGGATATTGAAAGTAAATACTATAGTGATGTTGATTCATATATTTATTTGGTTTTTGAAAGTGATGAGATTGAATATTTAATTGATAAATTAACAAAATGTTTACAAGTATCTAAAAATGCAAGTGTATTGAATTATAAATATAAAAACAATATTTAATGTACATAAACACAGTGCTATAATGTACCTAACTGTATATTAATGTATTATTTGCGTCTAGGCTGATCCCCGAACATTCGCAACCCTAGCGAACTGGCGCAAATATCTATTAGGGGCGTGAGGGGCGTATGGTAGATGCTATCAAAGAGTTAGAAGAAGCGAAAAGAAAACTTATAAGTGTTGAAGACACTTTATTATTAATCTCTAAAAAATTTAACATTGACAGGATTACTGCTGCTGAATATTTATTAATAAAACTTTCAGAAAATTTTGATTTTAATAATTGGTATGAAAACCCTCCTTGCTTTGGTAAACGTTTAGGAATTGCTACATTTACTTATGTGAAAGACGATATATTCATCGATGTTATGCTTAAACGTATTATTGAAAATGATAGTAGAGCGTTTGAAAAAGAAGTGGATTCACCTATTGATTGGGATTCAGAAATACCATTTTAGAAAGGATTAGATAATGGCAATTGAAAAAAAATTAAATGATGATTATCGGAATTATTGCTTTAATTGTAATGAATTAGAAATTTTATTAGGGTTCAATTTAGATGTTAATGAGCTACCAAATCTTAAAAATAAAATAGATCTTGTTAATAACTTACCAAAAGAACTAAAACCATTTTTATCAAGAAAAACAATTCAATTAAAAGAAGCTGCTAATATTATGGCGGGCTATGATCCTTTCCACTTTTCAAATAGATCTCAATATTGTGATGATGTGAAAGGTTACAAAGCATCTCTATGGGACGCAGTGGATAATAACATACTTCATGGTAAGAATATTGTAACTATCGAGGATTTTGGGCAAGAATGGCGCGATGATATTACTTTAAATAAAAATGAAGTTACAAAATGGGCTAATAAATATAATTTTAGATGGCCGCTACCTATTGACGAAGATGTCGAAGAATTGAATCAAAACAATTACGAGCTTGAGCAGCGAATAAAGCAGCTTGAAGAGGAATTAAATAAACAAAGAATAATTAATTCTAATTTAGAAGCTATTAAATCAAATGAACAAGTTTCAGTAAATAATAACCAAGATTTAACAGAAGAAATTAAGCAACTAAAGCTTGATAATCAAAAATTAACCGAGCAGCTAAATAAGGCTCAAATAAAAATAGAGGAATTAAAAGAACAAATTCCTATTTTACTTGGCAAATATAGAGCAGACGACCCCTTATTATTAGCTATACAGATTAGAAATAAAGAATGGTCTAAGTATAATGAGCAAGATAGAAGAACTAGGCCTACACAAGATGCTATTTGTGAAGCTTTAAAAGCAAATTACAATGTCCAAACAGACCAATTAGCAAAAGCAATAGAATTAGTTTCATGCCCAATTAATAGAAGTAAGTAACTTTTACTATTATAGTAACAAAACCAGTAATACCAATAGATTAAGGAACTGTCATAGTTCCTTTTTTACTATTACTGTAACCCCTAATAGTGTTGCTATGATAGTACTTTAATGTGATTTAATCATTCCAGTTCAACAAAAAACGGAGTGATACACATATGACCAAAAAATTAATTACAATTGCCGAATTCTTAGCTTATGCAGGATTTAGGAGTAAAACATCCTACTACAATCTAATCAAAACCGACCCATTAGCACCCAAGCCTATTCGTGTAGGCATTCGCAAAGTTATGCTTTCTTTTGATGAAGTTAATTCTTGGCTAGAAAGTCGAAAGGCTGAACGTCGCGAGGTAGCATAATGGTGATAAAACAAAACCCTCTATATCGCGAAATAATCGAGGGCTTGCATTGGAATCTTGACGCTTCCAATCATAGCCAATCTGATTATAAAAAGCTACCCAAAAAGCCGAGAGCTTACCTATTAATTGCGTGTACTGGTGACAATGGTATTACCGAAAATGAGATATTGCGCACCTGTAGGCTTTCTAGCGGTAGAAATTACTGTTCAGAACTAGAAAGAAAGTTAGGCATCACATTAAAGCGCATGGATGAACCCAATACCGACGGAATAGGCTCACACTATCGCTATTACCTAGCCAATAAGGAAGATGCTCAAAAGGTGGTTAATCTGATTCTTAGTTATGAAAATAGCTTATTAACTGAATCGGATATCAGCCAAATTTTAGCACTTTATCCAAGCAAAGCAGCTTAATTAATTGATTTTATAGCAAAGCTCATTCCGACGGTATCCCTTTGCCTAAATTTAGCTAAACGGGGAATTTTCGGACACGTTAGGAGATAAAAAATGACAGATTTTAATAATTTAGTACCAGTAACCGAAACACAATTAAACGGTAAATTACAGCAAACAGTTAGCGCAAAACAATTACATCATTTTCTTGGTGTAGGGCGTGATTTTTCTACATGGATAAAAGGGCGTATAGAACAATATGGCTTTATTGAAAATGATGATTATGTGTTTTTTGATTCCCCCGAATTGGTGAATCAAAGTATAAAAAACAAACAGCTTAATAAAAGGGAAGCGGTAAGAGGCGGAGACCGTAGAAGTATTGATTATCATCTAACTTTAAACATGGCTAAAGAATTAGCAATGATTGAAAACAACGAGAAAGGACGAGCAATAAGAAAGTACTTTATACGTTGTGAAGAACACCTTAAAGAAATCGCTCCAGCAATCCAAAAGAAAGCACTTAATCGATTAAAAGCGCGTTTAGAAGTCGCAGATTATAGCCGTCCTATGTGTGACGCTTTAACTATACAACGATTATCCCTAGGCAAGGAGACCAAGCCACATCACTATACTAATGAATTTGATATGATTAATCGTATTGTACTTGGCATGACAGCAAAGGCTTACCGAAAAGCTCATAATCTCACGGGTGATATTCGCGACCATATCACTGAAGAACAGCTTAATCACTTAGCTTACCTTGAGAAATCCAATATCACGTTAATAGATATGGGTTGGAATTATGAAAAACGAAAAGCAGAACTCATCAAGTTATCACAAAGCTACATGATTCGGTTATTGGGTAAGGTGGCTTAATTATGATGACTACACACCCATTTAACGCCCTAGCAATAGGGCAATATACCCAAGCCCTAAATAATCGCTTAAATTGCTATTTTGATGGGATTAACGCCATCCAAAAGGTGAAATCATTCTTCTTGGTTGGCAATAATTCTAGTTTTCAGTCAAAAAAGCCTATTTCAATGGAAACCAGTGTAAAAGTACGCGCTAAGTACGCAGTGAAAACCGTTTTTTTAATGCGTACTAATCATTGCATGGGGTTGAATTTTAAAAGTAGGTTTATTGAGTCCATAAAAAGAAACCACAAGAAACTTAATTATTATGCTTTAGGTATAATTCCTCGTGATTGTAATTCTTTTCTTAAAACTCTTTTAATCCAAGTAGCCAAACTAGTATCGCCATCTTTCATAGCTTCTTCTTCTAACTGTTGCCGAAATTCTTCGGTTAATCGCATTTGGTATTGTGGTGATCTTTTTTCTTTTGGTGTTGACATGGTAATTACCCAATATTATTATAATTACATGGTAACGACCATTATAATGGTCGCGCCCCAAAAAACAATAGCCCAGAGAGTTTGCGCCTCAATGAGCTATCTAACCACAAACATTAAACGGAGTAATGCTATGGCTAATAGTAATGATACCCTACGCCCTAAAAATGGGCAACCTGACCTATCTAATTTAATTTCTGTTTTAAATCTCTATCAAGCAGATATTCCAACACACTATTTACTACAAGCTGAGAACCATTTTGAAGAACTACAGCAATCTATTCTATATGGAATAGGTGCGATTGGTAACCTGATGTTTTGGGCTAGTGAAAATGAGAGTTATTCCGAGCAGAACCTTAAAAGTGATATGCGCGATATTGGCTATTTACTAGCACAATTAAGAGATGTTGCCTGTTTCGCTTCAAATCAAATTAACCTACTTGATGCTACACAAAACCGTAAGGGAGGTAAATAGTATGTTGAAAACGAATTATAAAGAAAAAAGTAATCGTGAAACTAAACTATTTAAATTCTATGACCTTACTACTGCCAAAGTATTTGAGGCATTAGCTCCTACAGAACAACAAGCTAGAAAAAGCCTAGGCAAATCATCCCTTATCTTTATTGCCAGAATTCGCTTATATCCAGTTATTGAAAGAGCCAGAAGCTTTGGAGGTTATCACTATGAGCAATAATAACTTTCAGATATTAAATAACATCGAAACAAAACTTATTCAAGTTCGGAGCATGGCTAAAATTGCCTTAGATAATACTAACTATAAGTGCGCAGGATATGACGAGCCTTTTATCGAACAAACCGATATGAGTAATTTACTGTTGGTTATCGTTGATTTAGTAGAGCAAGCTTTTGATGAGTTACAAGAGTACGGGTTAACGGAGGATAAGAATAATGGCT
>NZ_JBIDFE010000044.1:0-7379 GCF_046635605.1 Gilliamella sp. BG3 | reverse complement strand
ATCACTGGCATTTATGTTAATGTGGCTGCCAATGTATTGTTGAGTAATTTATGTACAGCAAAGATCAACAGCCCCTAATTTTTGATTTAAATATTATTAGATCCTAACCCGCTTCGGCGGGTTTTTATTAAAAATCTAACAGTTCAGGCTCGATTTGTAGTGCTTCGGCAATTTTAATCCGTGTTGCTTTTCTTAGCTTTTGGCTTTTTTCATATTGAGAATAAGCTGATTGGCTAATACCTATTTTATTCGCAACTTCAACTTGAGATAATTTTAAATACTCACGCCATGCTTGTGCAGGAGAATAGTTATTATCAAAAACCATATTAACAACTTCGTTTGGTACACCTGTTTCAACATCGATTGTTTTATTCATTATTATTTTTATGATTAACCTCAATATAAGCATTATATAAGTTTTAGTAAAAATATAAATATAAATAATTATAATTGATAACCGCAGTTGACATTCTAACAGTGTAAGATATAATAGTTTTAAATTAAAACAGGAATAAAGCATGATTACTGTAAGTTATACACAGCAAATGGAAAAATGGTTGAAGTCGCTTAAAGATAAAACTGCAGCAGCTAAAATTAAAGTTCGAATTCGTCGCATGCAAGAAGGTAATTTTGGTGATGTTAAGCCTGTAGGCAGCGGTGTATCAGAAATGCGTATTCACTGTGGAAAAGGGTATAGGGTTTATTTTGTTAACCGCAATAATGAAATTGTTATTTTATTGTGTGGCGGTGACAAGGATACACAACAAACAGATATTAAAATTGCTAAAGAATTAGCAAATAAATGGGGTTAATTATGACTACAAAACTAAAAACTTTTGATGTGGTTGATTTTTTAAATACTGATGAAGAAATGCAAGAATATTTAAATGCCGCAATAGAAGAAGGAGACCCTAAATTTTTATTTATTGCACTTGGTGATATAGCTAGAGCTAAAAACATCAGTCAGCTTTCACGTGATACAGGTATAAGTCGTGAGGGTATTTATAAAGCGTTATCAGGTGAGGGGAACCCCACTTTTAATACAATCTTTAAAATTGTTCAAGCATTAGGTTTGCAAATGCAGTTTTCCTCACAAAAACATGCTGATTGTTGTTAACTGAGTATGGAAAATCTAATGTAGATATACAAAATAAAATCAAACCTAAAGCTCGCTATTGCGGGCTTTTTTTATGTCTGGAGAAAACCATGCCAATAACACAAGATTTACAAACCCTTGAGGGTAATCAGCTTATACAACTAATAGAGGTGGATGGCACAAAATTTGGTCTTGATGAAGTGCTGAGATTTCATGCTCATAATATTTCGCCTGATGGATGGGCGTCGTTTGCCGCTGAGAATTTCGGACGTCATCTACAATGTTGGCGAGACGGTGGGCGTAAAGCGTGTAAAAAAGATGTTACGTTCAACTTGATGGAGGGGGATATGCACAATCTACAACCCGCTATTGGCGAAGTAAATGGAGACCGTTCTAACTATCGTTATTCGCAGTTTACGGACAAATTTAATCAGTATGGGCAGTGTAAAACTGCTGTAGATTTCAAAGAAAGAAAATTTCAGCCGCGCGATGAAATTCGCGGGATGATAGCGCGCACATATCTATATATGTCTGATAAATACAAAATTAATTTATCTAATCAAGAAGAAAAGCTGATGACAGCGTGGGATAAAATGTTTCCGCCTGAAAAATGGGAATGTGAGCGTAACAAACTGATAGAAAAAATTCAGGGTAATGATAATAAATTCATTACTCAACAGTGTAAATAGTTACATATAAGCCTCAATTAAGAGGCTTTTTTGTTATCAAGATAGAATTTAACAGCATCAACAATAAGTTGAGCTTGTGGTACATCTAAGCTTTTACTTGCCTGTTCAATTAATGCGATATCATCAACGTGTAGTTTGAAGCCTTTTACTTTAACACCTCGTTTTTGGTCACTTTTTGCTTGAATTTCTGTCATTGATTTTGCCATAAAATCACCTTGATTTATTAAGTGTCAATTGATATATTTAAGGTCATCGGAGAGGTTTCCCTCTCCTTTGAACTACTTTAGAATGCTGGGGAGCTAATCAAAAGTAGCAGAATTAAAATGAATATTTAGAACTTCATTTTACTTCTCCTTAAGCCCTCGTCTTAGGTCGGGGGTTTACCTTATCAAGTCCCTCACTTGATGGTTATTATTATAGGTTAACCTATAATAAAGGTCAACACTATTTATCTAAAAATTTTAATTTTTTATAGATTTATTGCCGAATAAAATTATTGAATGAAGCCGCTTAATTGCGGTTTTTTTATGTCCAAATTTACCCCTACGCCACTTTCTATAAGTCAATCTAACAATTGATTTATAGATACGTTTGGGGCCTTCTACAGAATCGACAGCAAAGCTAGACACACACATAACTAACATTTAGCTAGTACGCTGTCACATCATTAACTCATATGAAGAATAATAAAATGTATAAATCATCAATCATGGAATGGTTACAATCGAATGCGCCGTTAATTTATGGCGTCGTTTTATCCATCATCATAGCCTACGGTCGTTTAACGTATGATGGTGTGGGTGGACGCCGTAAATGGGTGGAAGCGTTGCTGTGTGGTGCGTTGTCATTAGCTGCTAGCAGTGGGCTAGATTATTTTGGTTTGCCCGTTAGCATGAATCCGTTCATCGGTGGCGCAATTGGATTTTTAGGGGTTGATAAATTACGTCAAATATCAAATTCAATGTTAAGAAAAAGGATTGATAACAACGATGACCAAGCTAACTGAACATTTCACACTAGAAGAATTTACTCGCTCGACAACAGCCAGCAGATTAAAAATTGATAACTCTGTGCCTGCCGATTTAATGTCTAATGTGCAACTAACCGCTGTTAAATTGGAGCTAGTAAGAAAAGCTTTGGGTAAGCCGATTATTATCACGTCTGGATATCGTTGTCCTGCGCTAAATGCTAAAGTTGGCGGTGTAGCAACAAGCGCTCATACGAAAGGATTGGCAGTTGATTTTAAATCATCATTTGGTACGTCAAAAGAGATTTGCCAACGATTAATTGATTCTGGTGTACAGTTCGATAAATTAATTCAAGAGCACAACCAATGGGTCCATATTGGATTTAGCCCAACTAACAATCGTCAAATAGTGTTAACAGCAGTTAAGCACGGCGGTAAAACGGTTTATTTAAGTGGTTTGGTATGAGTAAAGAAAGGATATTAAGCATCGCATTAACCATTGCTGTTTTTGTCTTTACTATCTATTTCGGTTACAGCAATTATCAAGAGAAGAAACTGCTACAAAAAGATAACGCTGAACTGTTCGGAAAAATCGAACAGTTAGAGCAGAACATTGCTAAAAACAATCAAATCATAGTGCAACGAGAGCAAGAAAAAGCTCAAGACGCTATGTCAATTAAACAACTTCAAGAGCAAATGAAAGATGCGCTTAAAAATAATCAATGTGCTAATGATTTTATGCCTAGCAATATTTCTGACTGGATGCGGAACGGTAAAAACTGAGTACGTTTATCAATGCAATATCCCTGCTTCGCTGACACAACCAAATAACGAGCCTCATATTGATAAGCGAATCACTTGGGGACAATGTCCAGCCCTTTACACTGAATTATTGAACGGGCTTAGGCAGTGCAATGCGGATAAAAGGGCGATAAATCTAATTAGCAACGGGAAATGAAATGCTTGAATTAAATCTCACAACGGTGACAGGAAGGAAAATATCTTTTGTTCATTATTCATCGTACAGCCCGCCAAGCGAGAGAGTGCAAGAAAATGGCGTATACGAAATAGATAAATCATTGTTCTTGTCTCGTGAGTTTTACAAAATTATTTGCTATACAGAGACCGAAAGACAATGCGACGATCCAAAAGTACCGGCCGGCAAGAAATTGTATGATGTGTATATTTATTCAATCTTGGATAAGGAAAAAACAAAATATATGCTCATGTATAACAATGATGATGATTTAAAAGAAAAGCTAAAGTTAAGCATTGAGCAAAAAAATCTCTCTATGATTGAATTGCGAAAACAATTGAGGTTGCGTCGTAATAGCTTAACTCGATCGGCTGTTTATAAATAACTATTCACTTTTACCGCATAAACCATAAAAAATCCCGGGCTGTTATAAAAAATAACCGCATATTTAATCAAACCGCTTAATTGCGGTTTTTTTATGTCTGAAATTTGCCATCACACGGCAAATATTAACCAAGAGCTTTACAGAATGAGCCTAAGAGAATGACAGCTAATGTCTGAACTCTTGGGGCTGTTTATTCTGTGTGACTTAGGCTCATTCTATAAAGGACATAATATGAATATTATTAAATTTGACTTTAAAGGTCATCAAGTTGGTTTCAATGATGATGGATGGATTAATGCAACAGAAGCAGCATCAAGATTTGGTAAACGTCCAAATGACTGGCTAATTCTTCCTGATACAGTTAATTATATCAATGCTTTAGAATCTACATACCAGAAAATCCCGTATGTAAAAACGAGCCGAGCAAGAAAGGATCGTGGTGGTGGTACTTGGATTCATCCTAAGTTGGCGGTTAGATTTGCACGTTGGTTATCTGTTGATTTTGAGATATGGTGTGATGAGCAAATTGATAAGCTTATTCGTTCTCAGGCTGTTACTTATACAGATGAGCAAGTATTAGCAATACTAACTTATAGTCAACCGCAAACATGGGAAAAGCGATTCCAACAACCTTTTTATCAGGCATTATCAAAAATGACTAACTTGCCATTCAATAATCATGTTGGCGGTTGTCCATCATTATTTGGGCTGATAACGCAAAAATGGGTTTATGGTGTCGTGCTACCTAAAAAGGTTTATCTGAGCATCAAAGAACGCACAAAGAAAGGTGAAAAAATCCATCAATTCTTAAAACCAGACGCACTAAAAGCAGTAGAAGACCAGTTAATAGCAATAACAACAATTGCAAAAGGCTGTATTGATTACAAAGATTTTGAGGCTCGATGCTCAACAATATTTAATACAAAAGGTCAGATTAAATTTATTCTGGCTGCATAAAAGGAAAGATTATGAAAAAGCCAGACTGGGAGGCTATCGAATCAGCCTACAGGGCTGGATTACTGTCTATAAGAGAGATAGCAAGCAAAAACGGGATAACCGACGGAGCTATCAGGAAAAGGGCAAAAAAAGAAAATTGGTCCAGAGACTTATCAGAAAAGATTAAAAATAAATCTGATGAATTGGTACGCACTAAAGAGGTACGCACAAAAGTACGCACGGAAAACTCATTATCAGAAAGGGTATTAATTGAAGCTAACGCCGAAGTAATAGCTAATATCCGAATGGAACACCGAGGCGATATCCGTAAAGCTCGTAATATTACGAATGCCTTATTTGAAGAGCTTGGCGCTGAATGTGCTGATATAGAGTTATTCAAAAAACTTGGTGAGTTATTAGCAAATCCAGACCAAAACGGCAGGGACAAACTCAATGAAGTTTATATGTCCGTCATATCTATGCCTGAAAGGGTGAAATCAATGAAAGCATTAAGTGAAACGCTGAAAAATTTAATCACTTTAGAGCGTCAAGCTTACAACATTGACGACACACCAAAAGATAATTCAGTTGGCCAACTTTCGGATTTAATGGATAAACTATCACGGGAGGGTTAATGTTATCTCCTGGTCATTTAAAAAAACTCAGTAATAAACTTTGGCGTTTAAATAACCTCTACTACATCACGGATAAAGCAGGTAAGCAAATTCGCTTCACAATGACCCCCGAACAGCTTGAATACTTCGAGGGGATGCATACAAGGAATATCATATTAAAAGCTCGGCAATTGGGTTTTACTACCGAAGTATGTATTATTCAGTTAGATGCCGCTTTATTTGAATCAGCTAAATGTGCGTTGATTGCTCACACTTTAAATGATGCTAAAAGATTATTTAGAGAAAAAGTTAAATATGCTTATGACAGACTACCCGAAGAAATAAAACAAGCAAATCCTGCTAGTAATGATGCGGCTGGTGAGTTGGTCTTTAAAAAAGGCGGTTCGCTTTATGTATCAACTTCATTCCGTGGCGGTACATTGCGTTACTTGCATGTTTCTGAGTTTGGTAAGATTTGTGCTAAGTTTCCTGATAAAGCCAAGGAAATCGTCACGGGTGCGTTTGAGGCGGTTGCTACAGGCTGTTTCATTACTATCGAAAGCACGGCGGAGGGTAAAAGTGGTTATTTTTATGATTACTGCAATACAGCTGAAAAAGCCCATATTCAAGGTAAGCCTTTATCATCACTTGATTGGAAATTTTTCTTCTTCTCTTGGTGGAAGAATCCGCTTTATGCGATAGCGCCAGTTGAACCGATACCAACTCGATTAGAAGAGTATTTTAGCGAAATAAAAGCTAAGCATGGTATCGACTTAACCGAACAACAAAAAGCTTGGTATCACGCTAAAGAGAAAACGCTTGGCGATGATATGAAGCGTGAATATCCATCTATTCCAAGTGAAGCCTTTGAGCAATCAATCGAGGGTGCTTACTATGCAAGGCAATTCAGAGAGCTATACAAAGAAAAACGCATTACCGTACTACCTGATAATAGTCATTTACCTGTTTATACTTATTGGGACTTGGGGGTTGGTGATTCAACCGCTATTTGGTTTGTGCGCAAAGTGGGGGAAGAATTTCACATCATCGACTACTACGAAAATAGTGGCGAAGGTCTCAGGCACTACATGAAGGTCCTGAAAGATAAAGCCCAAAATCTTGGTTATGAATATGCTGAGCACTGGGCACCGCATGATATTGATAATCGTGAATTATCGGGTGATGGTAAGAGCCGTAAACAGATAGCAAAAGAAGGCTATGAAATTGACGGTGAGAAATACAGCATCAATTTTAAAGTTGTACCTAAATTAAGTGTTGATGATGGTATTGAGTCGGTTCGTGAAATTCTCCCCTTGTGTGCGTTTGATTCAAGCAAATGCGAACAAGGTATTGCTAATTTAGAAGCCTATCGTAAAGCATGGGATGATAAAAACGGCTGTTGGCGAGATAAACCGCTACATGACCATACATCACACGGTGCGGATGCGTTTAGATATTTTGCTGTGGCTAATCGAAATAAACGCAAACGCTCAGCAGGATTATTTATGAGGTAACAATGGGTTATTCGAATTTAACAGACAAGCAGTTATTAAACGCTGCTCAAACCGCAATTAATAGCAATCAGGATATAAGTAGACAACGGTTAGCGTATGCATCACAAGGATTGGTTAGTAACACGAAAAGGGCATTTATCGATCGCGAGTTTGGTTATCCAGAAAATCTCACTTTCTCAGATTTCTATAAACTATATAAGCG
>NZ_JBIDFE010000043.1:0-7765 GCF_046635605.1 Gilliamella sp. BG3 | reverse complement strand
CTGGGTATCACCTGAACAATATGAACAACAATATTACCAAAACGAAAAAATGATAGAGGCGGGCACTGTCTAATATTCTGGCGAGAATCACTTCGAAAATTACTTTATGTTGAAAAAGAGGATGCAGTCAGCACTTTTTCCGTTATTACGACCAGTAGTGCTTTGTGTTTTTTGGTCAATCGCCAGTAAATGGACTTAGTTAATGGCTGAAAACAATAGACGGGTTATTGAACAAACATCTCAAAAAGGAAAAGAAAATCAGTTCAAATTAGTTAACACTATTCAACTTTATGATAAAGAATCAGTTATTATTGAGAGTGATATCGACCAGCCCCCCCCATTTTACTTATATTGAAGGATCAAAAACATTAGAAACACTTTTTCAGCTAAGCATAAAATTTTTAAATCAGATGGAAGTCTAAAATGGATTTACTACAACAGTTTTTTTAGGTGAAAAAATAGTAATATTCCTGAACAAGATGTTACAGAAATTGCTCAATGAATATTTGATAATATTGAGTTTAATTTTACTGATTGAAGCTAAAAAAAGTGATATAAATTAATGCAAATTAGTTAACCTTCCCACCTAATAATAACGGCTAAAATGAAAAAATTTAGTTAAAAAATGTTGCTTCATAAAAAAAAATAACTTAATTTAGATAACCTAATTAGATTATCTAAATTAATCAGTAAACTATAATGATAGAAAATATTTGGCTGAATATAAATAATCTCCTTCGTAAATTAATTGTGACGCAGGTCATTGCTCACTTCGGCTAATTAATAAACTAATTGTTGTCCATGTTGGTAGCAACTTTCTCAAATACTAAATAGAAGGGGATAATGATTTTTTTGTTTAGGTATCACATATTGTACAAAGAAGAGCTATTATAATGAAATTAAAAGGATTGTATTTTGATTGTCAGGTTGATGGTTGTGCTCCTGATACTTTTGCGGTCACGGAGTTTACGTTAGACAAGCACCTGTCAAAGCTATTTACCTTAACCCTAACCCTGACAAGTCCCGAAGCCGGTATTGATATTAAATCGCTGATTTTGTGTAAAGCATATTTAACGGTGAGTCAGAATGGCGTACCCCAGCGAGAGGTGATAGGGATTATTACCGAAGCCAAACGTGGTAAAAGTGGTTTTCGGCAGACCTATTAGACCCTGATTGTTCGCCCCTCGCTATGGTTACTAACCCAACGTCAACAAAGTCGTATCTTCCATTTTAAAAGCATTCCAGAAGTTCTCGATATTTTATTGCAAGAGCATCAAATTCGTTTTTGTTGTGATTGTCGCGATAAACATACTCAGCGTGAATTTATCACCCAGAAACGAGAAACGGACTATGCATTTTTTTGTCGCTTAGCGGCAGAAGAAGGGATTACTTTCTGGTTTGAAGTCAACAAAGGCGAAGCGCAGTGCTTGTATACTGATAGTTTTCTTTCATTGTTAGGCGGTGATACGCTAGAATATAATGACCATCCGCAAAGTAGCACAGAGGGTGACTTTGCTTATCAGATGAATTTGTCTGCCCGAATGACACCCCAAAAGGCGATGGGCAAAGACCGGACGTATTTACATCCTCGTTTTCCTTATCAACACGAGGTTAGGGGAGAGACCTTACTAGGGGTGAATACTTCTCTCTACACCATTTATGATAGTTTTGCCCGTTTTCCTGATTATGATTCGGCTGAACAGATGACTCGTTATCGACTAGACGTTTTACAAAGAGAAAGTGAATATGGTGAGGGCGAAAGTAACTGTTTTGCTTTACGCCCAGGTTATTATTTTCGGCTTTGCGGTCATCCTTTTGCCGCTCTTAACGAAAAATGGCAGGTGACTTGGGCGGTTCATCATGGCGTTTTACCCCAGTCAGGACAGGAAGACTTTAGCGACACAGCGGCGAGCTTAACCAATCACTTTCGTTTTATCTGGTATTATAAAAACTGGCGCCCAACGTTTATACCTAAACCAATTGCTGATGGTCCAGAAGTGGCCGAGGTGGTGGGACCAGCGGGTGAAGAAATCTTTACCAACAAGCAGGGACAGGTGAAAGTACACTTTCACTGGAACTTATATGACGAGGCGGACGAAAAGGCATCGTGTTGGGTGCGGGTTATGCAAGGCTGGAGTGGTCGAGGTTATGGATTTTATGCTATACCGCGTATTGGTCAAGAGGTGATAGTCAGTTATATAAATGGTGACATTGACAGGCCGATTATTACTGGCTGTACTTACAATGACATCATGGCCTTGCCGGTGCAATTACCCGAAAAGAAAACACAAACGGTATTTCGAACCCAAACTCACAAAGGTCAGGGGCACAATGAACTACGTTTTGACGATGCGACAGGCAATGAACTTTTACATCTACATGCACAAAAAGATATGGATATACATGTATTGAACGATCACACTGTCAATGTTGAGCATGATAGTAAACACCATATAAAAAATGATAGCCATTTAAAAATTGATAATGAATACAGAGTACATGCAAAAAATGACATATCACTCTCAACGACCTCAGACTTACATATTAATGCTGATCAAGGAATATTCGCTCAAGGAAAAAGTGAAATACACCTTCAATCCGGTATGAAAATCGTGATTGATGCAGGAGCAGAAATAACCTTACAGGCAGCAAACAACTTTATTAAAATTGATAGCACAGGTATTCACACTAGTTCTGTGTTTAATGTCGGTTCTGGGTCAGCAGGTAAAGGTACGGGTTGGCGAGGAAAATTGCCTAGTGGTTTATTTACAGAAATCACACAACTTTTACCCCTCTCTCGCAATCAACGATTAGTACTTCTGAGCAATACCCCGTTTTGTGAGGAGTGTGAAAAATGTAAACAAGAAGGAGGATGTGCGATTTAATCGCCTAAAATATGATGAATAATGATTGCAATCATCTTAGTGACTGGATAGCCCTTCATTCAACAACGCATAATCACTTATATGCCGTCTTATCTGGCTCAGCAACTAGCGATGCATTGACTTATTATGGTCAATTGGATGGAACTTGCTCACCTGAAGGCATATGGTTAAATACCCCTTATCAGCAATGGTACGATATGATGCCATATATAGTGGAATTATCGCCTAACAGTCCCTTTTTGACATGGATTAATGACACAACAACAAGTAATTGGGGATGGTTAGCTTTCTCTCCTTTCTCGCAACAAGAGTTAGTCGCTCAACTAAAATTATTAACAAAAGTAAAACTGCCTGATAACAAAGAGGTCTTTTTTCGTTATTGGGATGGGCATTTTTTAGCACAAATTCTAGCAGCTTCAACAAACACACAAAAACAAGCGCTATTACCTGGATTGTCGACACTTTGGACAAACAACCAAGTTATTCATTTTCCTGAGCCTATCACTATTAATAACGACACCATACAAACCCTAGCGCCAGAACAACTATCGTTATTAGCTGACGAAAAACAAAAAGAGTTACGCCAAGAGTTAAAAACGTATCTAAAACAGAAGTTCCCCAAAAAAATGCGAACATTAGGAGCAAAATACTCAGAACAATTTCTTAATTTAATGATGGATAAAATCGCTCAATACCAAATCCCCCGTAAAGATCAGGCAAAACAATTTTTAGATTTAGCGATTGTACTTGGCACTCATTTCGATACTGATCCAATGTTAAGCCGATGGGTAAAACCTCGTTTGCTTACTGTTGCAACCAACACTATCAGCTTGATCGAACTAAATGACGATTTATCAATACCTTTTAAAATAGCTATGGGTGAAAACTTATCGACTTACCTTACCCGATTACAACAATTATTGCAAAAACCGACACATTCCTTATTCGAAATCGAAAATGAAGAACAGGTGATTCAATTTGTACAGGATCTGTATCCTGAGCGGAATCAACAGTTGGCATTCGATACTCTTGAAAGGTTTTATCAGCAACAAATTCCTTATTATCAATCTCAGTTATTTTTTGATTATTCAAGTCATGCCGTGCTATTGGCAATGCAATTCTTTTTAGGGCATAGAATATTTGAAGATCCACTTTACCCTTGGGCCAGCACATTAATGATTAAAAATGGACTATTACCCGAAAAGGAATGTGTTGAGCGCATGGTCACATATGCCAAAAAACGCGTAAGAAAAGAAATTATAATGGTTAACAATCATTTGAGGAAAAATAATGTGTGCAGCTGATGGGATATTTTATCCTGGATATGAGCCTTCGAAAAAGAAAAAAGGCAATAAAAATGAAGATGAAGATAAAAATAAAGATAAAAATGAAGATATTATCTTACCTAGTATTGAGGAACAAATAGGAGCACATACAACAGAATGTAAAAAAACCTTAGTGGTTTTTGTTGGTGGGGCAGCCGATTCTTTGTTTAAACCGTTATTAAACCACGTTTTTGGTAAGTATGAGAAACTTTATGGTCGAGGAGAAAATCGATTGCAAGATGTTTGTTATTCAGAGCATGGTGGTGGTAAGGTTGTTGCATTGATAAAAAAGTGGTTTGATGCAAAACAAAAAATTGTATTGGTTGGGCATAGTTGGGGAGGGCATAGAGTGATTTGTCTGGCAGAAGAAAACCCCGACATTATAATAGAATTATTGGTCACCTTAGACCCAGTATCATGGTCAAAAAGTGGTAAGCAGGCAAAACCGAAAAATGTAAAACGCTGGCTTAATGTGTATGTTGATTATAAAACAGCAAGCTGGTGGCGTTCTGATAATTTGATTGCACGGATTGGTGGACCATGGGAAGAATGCCAAAACGCTGACGAGAATATGATAATTAACAAGGATATAAGAGGTAATAGCATTGATTTTGGGCATGCTGATGCAAAACTGATGTTTGAATTGACGAGGGTTATATATGAAGTTATTAAATTATAAATCTATTATTTTAGCAACCACATTATCACTAACGGGCTGTATTTATGGTGATTTAGATAAAAGGACAAGGATGGATATTTATCATAACGTTGTTGAATATTGTGAATCGAACCATTATTCATTTTGTGAGGTTTATGCGCAATGTTATCTCGATATTTTTAATCAACTATATGTTAATCAAGGATTTATGGCAGCCACGTTGAGTTCAGTATTAGATTTTTCTCCAGTAAATTATAGCGCAATGAATGCTAAAGACACAATGGATGCTCTTTATTCTGAGTTAAAAGAGAAAGAAAAAATAAATAGAGAAGACCTAAGTTTAGATATTAGTTATCTATTATATTCCCATAATCAATGTTCATCCATTATTGGCGCAAAGCAGTATGATATTTCGCACTATCATCACCAAATTGAAAAATCCATAGAAAAAAGAAAAAGAAAATGAATAAAAAATAGCTAGCTGGCAAGCCAATAGAATTATTGGTCACCTTAGACCCAGTATCACGGTCAAAAAATGTAAAACGCTGGCTTAATGTGTATGTTGATTATAAAACAGCAAGCTGGTGGCGTTTTGATAATTTGATTGCACGGATTGGTGGACCATGGGAAGAATGCCAAAACGCTGACGAGAATATGATAATTAACAAGGATATAAGAGGTAATAGCATTGATTTTGGGCATGCTGATGCAAAACTGATGTTTGAATTGACGAGGGTTATATATGAAGTTATTAAATTATAAATCTATTATTTTAGCAACCACATTATCACTAACGGGCTGTATTTATGGTGATTTAGATAAAAGATCAAGGATGGATATTTATCGTAGCGTTGTTGAATATTGTGAATCGAACCATTATTCATTTTGTGAGGTTTATGCGCAATGTTATCTCGATATTTTAAATCAACTATATGTTAATCAAGGATTTATGCTAGCCACGATGTGGTCAGTATTAGAATTTTCTCCAGTAAATTATAGCGCAATGAATGCTAAAGACACAATGGATGCTCTTTATTCTGAGTTAAAAGAGAAAGAAAAAATAAATAGAAAAGACATAAGTTTAGATGTTAGTTATCTATTATATTCCCATAATCAATGTTCATCCATTATTGGCGCAAAGCAGTATGATATTTCGCACTATCATCACAAAATTGAAGAATCCATAGAAAGAAAAAAAGAAAATGAATAAAAAATAGCTAGCTGGCAAGCCAATAGGATTATTGGTCACCTTAGACCCAGTATCACGGTCAAAAAATGTAAAACGCTGGCTTAATGTGTATGTTGATTATAAAACAGCAAGCTGGTGGCGTTCTGATAATTTGATTGCACGGATTGGTGGACCATGGGAAGAATGCCAAAACGCTGACGAGAATATGATAATTAACAAGGATAGAAAAGGTAATAACATTGATTATGGGCATGCTGATGCAGAACCGATGTTTGAAAAAAATGGAGTTAACTATGAAGTTATTAAATTATAAATCTATTATTGTGGCAACCACGTTATCGCTAACGGGCTGTATTTATGGCGATTTAGATAAAAGGGCAAGGATGGATATTTATCATAACGTTGTTGAATATTGTGAATCGAACCATTATTCATTTTGTGAGGTTTATGCGCAATGTTATCTCGATATTTTTAATCAACTATATGTTAATCAAGGATTTATGAGTGCCACGATGTGGTCAGTATTAGAATTTTCTCCAGTAAATTATAGCGCAATGAATGCTAAAGACACAATGGATGCTCTTTATTCTGACTTAAAAGAGAAAGAAAAAATAAATAGAGAAGACTTAAGTTTAGATATTAGTTATCTATTATATTCCCATAATCAATGTTCATCCATTATTGGCGCAAAGCAGTATGATATTTCGCACTATCATCACAAAATTGAAGAATCCATAGAAAGAAAAAAAGAAAATGAATAAAAAATATTCGCAACTTATAGTGTATTTTATTCAGATATACTTATGAAAAAATAAGAATTGTGAAGTTATTTTATTTAAACAAGTGAAGAAATAAAAGTTATAAAATAAATATATTTTATACATTCAAATATAAGCAAATGTTAATTAAAATGGAGGTCTGAAGTGAAATTATTAAGCTATAAAAGTATTATTTTTACAACAACCATAATATTACTTACTGGGTGTGGTAATAATTATGCCTCTTCTTTAAGGAAGAAAGCAAAAATTGAAATTAATGATACAGTAACTAAATATTGTGAAGCTAATCATTATTCATTTTGTGAAATTTATGCACGTTGTTATAACAATGTTTCTAGCTACTTATATCTAGCTACAACAGATAAACTCAAGTTTATATCAGAGATAACAAACGATCCTCAATATTCGCCCAATAAAACCATGGATATTGTTTATTCCAAGTTAAAAGATAGCGAATCCAAATTAAAAAATAGCAAAGAAAAATCGAAAGAAGACTTAATTTCGCGTTATTATTATAATTCAATATTATATCCTCACAATAAATGTTCATCGATTATTGGTGCAAAACAGTATGATATTTCTCGCCACAATAACATTATTCAAAAATCATTGGATAGCATGCGAAGTTGGATGATGGTTGAAAAAAATTACAATAATTTATAGGAATTGTAACTATCCCCTAAAATAGTACAGCAAAAAAGTAGAAAATTCTCTATGATAAAAGCAAAAGGGAATTTAATTATGAAAAAAATGACTGAACATCAGATTGTATCTATTTTAAAAGAAGCTAAAGCGGGTATTCCCGTTAAAGAGCTGTGCCGTAAATATGGCATGGGGAATTCAACTTTCTACAAATGGCGAGAAAAATACGGCGGAATGGAAACTTCGGATATCAAACGCTTAAAGGAGCTGGAGGCTGAAAACCGCAA
>NZ_JBIDFE010000042.1:0-8669 GCF_046635605.1 Gilliamella sp. BG3 | reverse complement strand
ACTGGCATTTATGTTAATGTGGCTGCCAATGTATTGTTGAGTAATTTATGTACAGCAAAGATCAACAGCCCCTAGTAAGAATGAACGTTATAAAACTATTTTTTATGGAATTAAACGTTTGGTTAAAGTTGAAAAAATATTTACAAAAACCACCAACCTTCAAACCGAATGGAAAAGCCGAAAAGAGTGATACTAATTTTGAATTAATATGTAGCGTAATCAACAAATATTTAGTGATGCAAAAGATAGAAAATAAAAGCTCAAATGCTTTATTAATTTTTATAATACCTTTAAACCCCATAAAGTGATTTTAGGGAAAAACGCCTTATGAGTTTTAAAGGACTATTTTAATCATGAAATGTAAATAGCCTTTTTACATACTATGAATTTTTTTCATTTATAGCCTGTGTTGATGGTTCAGTGTGGCAAGCGTTATTAATTTGAATTGAAATATTATTTGGTGACAGATTATATTTACTTTTGTAGATACAGTTAGCATAGTCAACCATACCGCTAGTTAGAAATAGGTCTAAAAACCATCCAATACCTAATAAACCAGCAGTAAAAAACCAAATGAAGCCTGTAATCCATTTTCCACAGTACATGCGATGGGCTCCCCACATTCCAAGAAAGAACCATAATAAATATGCGACACCTTTACTTTTCATACTATCTCCATTTTATAATTAACTTATGTTTTTATTAATAATTAATGCTTTTTATAAATATTATTCATACCTGATGCAGTAGATAATTGATGTAACGTTAATTTTTAGTGTAACGATAATAGTAAAATCGCTAATTTTACTGTTTTCTTATTTATTCTGCAAATAGAAGAAGCATATAATATTACAAGAAGTTAACTCGATTTTGTTGAAATGAATGCTAATGAGTAATAAGTATCTGTTAGATTAAATCTAAGCTACTAAAATTAAAAATAAAAACTCGAATCATTAAAAACCCGCTGTTTTAAAGCGGGTTTGTTTTTTATTTAAAGTAATTTTGATTGAAAGCAAGATAGTCGCTAAATCTCTAAGTAATCTAAGATACCTTCAGCCGCTTTGCGACCTTCGCTAATGGCAGTGACAACTAGATCAGAACCACGAACAGCATCGCCACCAGCAAAGATTTTTGGATTGGTGGTTTGGTAGCTGTTAGCTTCGGGTGCGATGATTTTGCCTTGTGGGTCAAATTCGACACCATGCTGAGCAAGCCAAGGCATGGCATGTGGTTTGAATCCAAAAGCCATAATTACTGCATCGGCAGGAAGAATAAATTCAGAACCTTCGATAATTACTGGCGAGCGTCGTCCTTTTGCATCTGGCTCGCCGAGTTCTGTCCTTACCATTTTTATGCCTGTGACTTGTCCTGTACCGTTAATTTCAATGCTGAGAGGTTGTACGTTAAATTGGAATTGTGCGCCTTCTTCTTTGGCATTTTTGACTTCTCGTTTTGAGCCCGGCATGTTGGCTTCGTCTCGGCGATAAGCACAAGTAACTTCAGTTGCACCTTGACGAATAGATGTTCGTACACAGTCCATTGCAGTATCACCACCACCTAATACCACAACACGTTTGTTTTTCATGTCAATGTATGGGGTATCTTGGGTTTGCGCATGTTTCATTATGTGTTTAGTGTTGGCAATTAAAAATGGTAAGGCATCATAAACGCCGTTGGCATCTTCGTTTTGAAGACCCGCTCGCATTGATTGATAAGTTCCAGCACCCACAAAAACCGCATCAAATTCGTTGATTAAGTCGGTTAATTGTACCGTTTTACCGACCTCAGTATTTAGACGGAACTCAACGCCCATTTCAGTAAAAATATGTCTTCGGTTGATTAATACTTCTTTATCAAGTTTAAACGCTGGGATGCCAAAGGTGAGTAGTCCACCAATTTCAGGGTGACGGTCAAACACCACTGGCGTTACGCCATTGCGGACTAAGACATCGGCACAAGCAAGGCCAGCAGGACCAGCACCAATAACTGCAACTTTCAATCCTGTTTTTTCGACGTTTGATAAATTAGGTTTCCAACCCATTCTAAAGGCTTCATCAGTAATATAACGCTCTATATTACCTATGGTAACTGCGCCAAATTCAGCATTTAAAGTACAAGAGCCTTCGCAAAGGCGATCTTGTGGGCAAACTCGGCCACAAACTTCAGGTAGGCTGTTGGTTTGGTGTGAGAGTTCAACCGCTTCTAATATTTTGCCTTCATTAACCAGTTTTAACCAATTGGGTATATAGTTATGCACAGGGCATTTCCATTCACAATATGGGTTGCCACAAGCAAGGCAACGATCAGCCTGCGCTTGTGATTGTGGAGCAGAAAATCCTTCATAAATTTCAACAAATTCAATTTTGCGAATGTTTAACGATTTTTTAGGCGGATCAACACGTTGTAAATCGATAAATTGATAAACATTTTGGCTCATTTTCGTGTTCTCCTTACTGTGCTTGAATACGTAATTCTGCTGATGAGCGACTGCGGTGCCCAAGTAGCGCTGTTACATCACTCGATTTTGGCTTGACTAATACAAATTGTTTTGAATAATCATCCCAATTAGCCAAAATTTCTTCCGCGCGTGATGAATGGGTAAGTTGAGCGTGCTCCATTATTAAACCACGTAAATGTTCTTCGTGAATTGAGTAATCAGCAACATTCAATAGTTCCACTAACTCTTTATTTATGCGTTTATGGAAATCACTATCTTCATCTAAAATATAAGCAAAACCACCTGTCATACCTGCACCAAAGTTAACTCCTGTTTTGCCTAATACGCAGACAATACCGCCTGTCATATATTCACAGCCATTGTCTCCAATGCCTTCAACAACACTAATTGCACCAGAATTACGTACCGCAAATCGTTCTCCAGCACGTCCAGCGGCAAAGAGTTTTCCTCCAGTTGCACCATATAAGCAGGTATTACCGGCAATGGTTGCTTCATGGCTTAAAAATGCTGAGCCTTGCGGTGGTCGAATCACAATACGACCGCCAGCCATGCCTTTACCAACATAATCATTGGCATCGCCTGTGAGTGTTAAGTCCACACCTCCAGCGTTCCAAACACCAAAACTTTGACCCGCAGTGCCGTTAAAGTTAAGCGAAATAGGATCAGCAACAAGACCTTGGTCACCATATTTTTTGGCAATATAGCCAGATAAACTAGTACCCACAGAGCGATCAGTATTTTGTATATCAAAATAGAGGCTTTGGCTTTGGCGATTATCAACAAATTGTTGTGCTTGTGTGATGATCTCTTTATTTAGCACTCCTTTATCAAATGGTTTATTGTCTTCAATACAATAAACTGGTTTGCCATCAATAGGTTTTGCTGTTTCGAGCAGTCCTGATAGGTCAAGTTTTTGTTGTTTTGCTGTGATGCCATCAAGTTCTAATAACAGATCGGTGCGTCCTATCAAATCGACGATACGACTGACACCTAGCTCGGCCATAATTTCTCGCGTGTTACGCGCAATAAAGCGGAAATAGTTTATCGCCTTTTCTGGCAGGCCATGATAATGTTCGCTACGCAGTTTTTCGTCTTGCGTTGCAACACCCGTTGCACAGTTATTAAGGTGGCAAATACGCAGATATTTACAACCTAAGGCAACCATTGGTCCTGTTCCAAATCCAAAACTCTCAGCACCTAAAATAGCTGCTTTGACAATATCAGTGCCCGTTTTTAAACCACCGTCTACTTGTAAACGTATTTTGTGACGTAACCCATTGGCGACTAATGATTGCTGAGTTTCAACCAACCCTAATTCCCATGGAGAACCAGCATATTTGACTGAAGTTAATGGGCTGGCGCCTGTTCCACCATCATAGCCTGAAATGGTAATTAAGTCGGCATAGGCTTTAGCAACTCCAGTTGCGATTGTGCCAACGCCTGGCTCTGATACTAATTTAACCGAAATCATGGCATTAGGGTTAATCTGTTTTAGGTCAAATATTAATTGTGCCAAATCCTCAATCGAGTAAATGTCGTGATGAGGTGGTGGTGAAATAAGTGTGACACCCGGTACAGAAAAACGCAATTTAGCAATATATGGTGTGACTTTGTCGCCAGGTAACTGACCACCTTCCCCCGGTTTTGCTCCTTGTGCTACTTTGATTTGAATAACATCGGCACTCATTAAGTAACTTGGTGTTACACCAAAACGACCTGATGCAACTTGTTTTATGCGTGATACTTTTATGGTGTTGTAGCGAGCTGGATCTTCACCTCCTTCGCCTGAATTTGAAAAACCACCGAGCGTGTTCATTGCTTCGGCAAGGGATTCATGTGCTTCAGGGCTTAGCGCACCAATTGACATTGCTGCCGAGTCAAAGCGTTTGAACAGTGATTCTTCTGGTTCGACTTGATCAAGTGGAATAGCTGCGTTTTCAGGTGGATTGAGCTTTAATAAATCACGCAAGGTGGCAATAGGGCGGTTGTTGACGATATCGGCATAGCGTTTGTAATCTTCATAATTGCCATTATTGACCGCTTTTTGTAGTGACTGTACTACATCAGGATTATAAGCATGATATTCACCACCATGAACATATTTAAGTAACCCACCTTGTTCTAATGGTTTTCTTTTCAGCCATGCACTTTTTGATAAGTTAAATTGGTCTTGCGCAAAATCATCAAAATTGGCACCATTAATACGGTTAGTAACTCCTTGGAAACAAAGTTCAACGACCTCTTTATTTAAGCCAACTGCTTCAAATAGTTTTGAACAGCGGTAAGAGGCGACGGTTGAAATGCCCATTTTTGACATAATTTTATATAAGCCTTTGTTAATTCCATTACGATAATTAAGAATGGCTTCACGGTAAGATTTGTTTATTGTGCTATTATCGACCATTTGACCTAAAATTTCGTAGGCTAAATAAGGGTAAATTGCGGTTGCACCAAAACCAAGAAGTACCGCAAATTGATGTGGATCACGGCAGCTTGCGGTTTCGACAATGATATTAGCATCGCAACGTAAGTTTTTTTCAACTAAGCGTTGCTGAACAGCTCCAACTGCCATAGGCGCAGGAATTGGTAAGCGATCAGGCGCTATATTTTTATCTGATAAAATCAATAATACCGTGCCATTGCGAACTTTTGCTTCAGCATCACCACATAATTGTTCAATGGCATCGCGCAGGCTACCATCGATTTCATAAGTGATATCTAAGGCTTCTGATTTGTAATAACGTGATTCTAATGCTGTTAATTGTTTAAAATCTGAATAAACCAAAACAGGAGATTTGAACGCAACACGATGCGCCTGACCTTCTGCTTCGGCAAACACGTTCATTTCACGACCAATACTAGTTGAAAGTGACATAACGTGTGATTCGCGTAGTGGGTCGATAGGCGGATTTGTTACCTGAGCAAATTTTTGACGAAAATAATCATAAATTGAGCGAGGCCTTGTTGATAGTACCGCAAATGGTGTGTCATCGCCCATTGAGCCGGTGGCTTCTTGACCGTTTTCACCTAGCACTCGAATACATTGGTCTAGTTCTTCAGCACTATAACCAAATTGTTTTTGATAAGTTGCTAGCAAGATATCGTCATAATCTCGAGAGCCAATGTTATCATCAGGTAGGTTTTCAAAAGGGATCAATCTTTTAACATTTTTTTCCATCCATTCTTTATATGGATGACGTTTTTGTAAATCGTTGTCTGTTTCAGACGATTGTAAAATGCGACCTTCTTCAGTGTCTATAACTAACAATTCACCTGGACCAACGCGTCCTTTAGTGACGACTTCGTCAGGTTGATAATCCCAAATACCGATTTCGGATGCACAGGTAATGAGTTTGTCTGTCGTTATTACATAACGTGCAGGACGTAATCCGTTACGGTCTAAGTTACATGCGGCATAACGACCGTCAGACATTACAATACCGGCAGGACCATCCCAAGGTTCCATATGCATTGAGTTGAAGTCAAAAAAAGCACGCAGATCTTCGTTCATGTCAGGATTATTTTGCCATGCAGGTGGAACCAATAAGCGCATGGCTCGTACAATATCCATTCCTCCTACAAGAAATAGCTCAAGCATGTTATCTAATGAACTTGAATCAGAACCTGTGACATTAACAAAAGGTGCCGCATCTTGTAAGTCCGGAATGAGTGGCGTTTTAAATTTATAGGAACGTGCTTGTGCCCATTGTCTATTACCTTCAATAGTGTTGATTTCACCATTATGAGCTAAATGCCGAAAAGGTTGCGCTAATGGCCAACGAGGAACAGTATTGGTTGAAAAACGTTGATGAAATAAACAAATTGCTGTTTCCATTCGGATGTCAGCCAAATCTAGATAGAATCGAGGTAAATCTTTAGGCATACATAAGCCTTTATAGATATTGACCTGATTTGAGAAGCTACAAACGTAAAATGTATCGTCTTGTACCCGTTTTTCAATTCGACGGCGCACCATGTATAGGCGGCGTTCTAAATCAATTTTTGTCCATCCAGCGGGTGCATTAACAAAGACTTGTTCAATTTTAGGCAATGATGATAGGGCAATTTCACCAAGCACACTTTTATCAATTGGTACTTCACGCCAACCTAGAATGGATAAGGTTTCATTGGCTAATTCTTCTTCGACAATATCACGGCTAATTTGAGCTTCTTTTTCATCTTGGCTCAAAAACAACATACCAACGGCATAATTACTTGCTAAACGCCAGCCCGCATCTTGTGCCACTAATCTAAAAAATCGATCGGGTTTTTGTAATAAAAGTCCACAGCCATCGCCAGTTTTACCGTCTGATAAAATGGCACCACGGTGTTGCATTCTGGCAAGTCCGTGAATTGCAGTACGCACCACTTTATGACTTGGTTGTCCTTCAATGTGAGCAATTAAACCAAATCCACAGTTATCTTTTTCATGATGCTGGTTATATAACATATCATTGCCTCTAATTCATCGTTTTATAATTTAAGAAGGAATAGGCTTTAATTCCATATTGCGTGTGAAGTTAATCAAAAATTAGTTTTTGGTCAAATAAATATTACTTATAAGTTAATCTTCCAATATAGCGTTATTAATAAAGCTAATGGCGGTTTGTATTACGTTTATATCTAGTTGTATTTGATGTAAAATGAATAATTGTATAAAACATTAGCAATTAATTATATGTTTACTATAATAGTTATAAATAATAATAGTTAGTTAGGAGTAGGAAAATCGCTATGAAATATTTTGCTTGGTGCATTTCGCTTTTAGTTGGATTAATGAGCTTAGGTCAAGAAATGCTATGGTTTAGAATCGTTAGCTTTATGTTAGGTGGTGCTCCCTATGCTTTTGCACTTGTACTGTTCTTTTTTCTATTAGGTATTGCTTTTGGTGCAAATCGAGGCAAAGCAATTTGTACACGCTATTCGAACCTACTATTGGTCGGAGGAGTGGTTTTAATTTTTGCTGGTCTTATTGATATATTGATTCCATTTGTTATTCAAAGCCTAAATCAACCAAATAGTTTATTTGAATGTGTACGTACATGTTGTATTTTAATATTTGTCGTTGCAGCTTTAAAGGCAATATTATTTCCAATTGTGCACCATTTAGGGACGAATATAGCCAATGGAAAAGTAGGTGCTTCAGTTTCTAAAGTCTATTTTTTTAATATTATTGGCTCAACGCTTGGGAGTTTGTTAATTGGCGGAGTTCTCCTTGATTATATTTCTATTTCATCAATGTTTATTTTAATAGGTATTGTTTGTATCTTATTAGGTGGCTTGATGATAATTAAAAAATCGGCAGTTTCTGTTTCTGCCTTTGCTATACTTGGTATTAGTTGCTTTTGTTTAGTCGATAAACACACTGATTATATTTTCAGAGATAGCTTCGGACAAGACATATCTATCAATTCTTATATTGAAAATCGCTATGGTGTAATTCATATCGCCGATGACAATAAGGATGGACGGAAAAATATTGTATTAGGAAATCGAATGTATGATGGTATTTTAAATATAGATCCAGATAATGATATAAATGACTTAAACCGGCTTTATCTATTAGCGGCAATTCATCCAAATCCTAAGAAAGTGCTGGTTATTGGTGTTAGTGGTGGGGCTTGGACGCGTGCTTTATCAAGTTTTCCTACATTAGAAACAATTGACGCCATTGAAATTAATAAAGGTTACTTGGATATTATTAAACAATACCCAGTTGTTTCTCCAATACTAGATGATCATCGAATTAATATCTATATTGATGACGGTCGACGTTGGCTTAAACGAAATAGTGATAAAAAGTATGATTTAATTATTATGAATACTACTTACCATTGGCGTTCAGGAATAACCAATCTATTATCGCAAGAAATGATGAATATATTACATAATTCATTAAATCCTAATGGTATTTTGGCATTTAATAGTACTCGTTCGCTAGATACATTAAAAACGGCACAATCGGTATTTAAGTATGCTTATTGGGGTACAATGGGCTTTATTTATGCTTCGGATTCAGAGATTAACATCGATGACAATGTTGCTAAAAATCGCCTTGATAAGTTGGTTTTAGATGGTAAACCATTGTTTAATGAAGCGTCTAAACAAGTTAAAAACGGTGCTTACCAAAAAACATTAGCAACCAAACTGTTAAGTCTAGATGAAGTTGAAAAGCTTTATAACTTAGGACGAGATACGGAAATTATTACCG
>NZ_JBIDFE010000041.1:0-8969 GCF_046635605.1 Gilliamella sp. BG3 | reverse complement strand
TTCAGTCATTTTTTTCATAATTAAATCCCCTTTTCTTTTATCATAGAGAATTTTCTACTTTTTTGCTGTACTATTTTGGGGGATAGTTACATCCTGAAGATGATGTTTACCAATCAAATTGGTATAAATAATTCACTGAATAGCTACGTTTTATTTGCAATACTCACCGTTATCAATAAAAGAAAACAATAATTTTGAAATATCTAATTTAATTAACATGTTAAACAACATTCGTCCAAGCAAATAAAAAGGACTCCATATTATCTCAATCAAAGTCTAAAAACGAATCACTTTCATAATAAAACATGTAAAAACTAAATAATTAATTTTTATAAAATTTTTGCTATAAGTTATGTGCGTAGATTTACATATTCCTCAAAAAAACTGTTGAATGACGGTGCGAGAACATTTGATATTTTTCTTGAAAAAAGATCATAATTAACTATTGTTCCATAAGTATTTCTTCCACAATCAACACACCAACATACATCATCATCTCTAAAGTAAATAACAGCCATATCTAATGGTAACGCGTATTCATTTCTACATAGGCAAGTATCATAATAAATAGCGCCTCCTGACTCAACCAAAGCATCATTATCAACTATACCTGACAATTCTTCTCCAACAAGCCCTCCACCACCAACTAATAAAATAAATTCTTTTAACTCGTTTGGTAACGACAATTTTAAATTATTTTCAAGTATATTAATTTGTGATTCATCACAAGCTCCAAGCCAATACACTTCATCTTGAGCCTCATGATTTAAACGCATAACAAGATTTTTAATACTACTCATATAATTACCCTACCTAAAATCGAATACTTTCAATTTCCAATATCCTTTTCTAAATTTATGATACTGCCTATCTAGTCATTTATTTTTGGTTAAATAGATGAATTCACTGTTTTTGAAGTACCTAGATTAATATCTGAAGAATTTTATATAACTTACAACTAAAGCCAACCTACTAATATCATACTGATACAAATTAATCCCACTCAACAACCAATCAAATCTAGCTAAATAAAATTACCTATGCTCAGCTCATAATACTTAAAAGTATTGTAATGCAGGCTGGTTTATCCGTCTAAATATTGTCCATGATACCTGAAATTTTGCTCTATTAATTGGTGTTCAATTTTCTGAATCCATTTTCCCCATAATTGATAACTGCATTACCCTTGTCTACGCCGTCTAGCTGCTACGATTTAATACATTAAATAAAATGGGCTAAGCAATTTATTAGAGATAATTAATTCTTTTATTAAGTTATAATAATAATTATATTCGAAATTTTTTATTTTTATAGGTTGACCACAAGTGCGTGATAGCCCAATTTTTATATTTCTTAGCAATAAAACTCTTAGCTATTATCTCAATATCATCAGAAATTCGGGAAGATATTTCAAAATTATTAATTATTTTAAAAGATTGTTTAAAAGCCTTTTCTCGTAACATATTAATAAATTTCACTTCATTCGCATTAAAGTCACACATTTTCAAAGAATTAAAAACATTCATCCACTGATAATCAAATTCGGATTCATCTCTTAAATCCAATGCATTATCAACGTCTAATAATTTTAAAAAATTGAAATTTGTTGAAGTAGATAAATAGTCATCAATTTCGATAAGATTTTTGTCATTCATTTCATTAATCCTAGTTCTTTAAACCAACTTTTCATGAAATTAGCAACTTTAGAGTATGTTACAAAAATACTCAAATTATAAATTTGGGATTAACTTTAATATCATCTAGGCCTGAATATGCTCTATGATATGCATCAAACAATTTTTACTGAAACTATAAAATCGTTTTGTAATGGTTAAATAACATTTCTTTCCGCATTATAAGCGACAGTAGCAAACTAGGATACTTTTCGCTTAAAGAATAAAGCTGATCTAGCCTTAAAATTTCCCCTTACAGTCAACAATCTGATGTTTTTCGATACGTAGGGCTAGGGCGTTATAAAGGTGGTACAAGGATAGCACTAGTGGTCTGTTTGCTTTTTTATAAGATTTAGAAAATCAACATGTTATTTTTCTTTATAACATCAATTAAGACATTTTACTCGGATTATATTTAATAAAGCCTGCAATCTGAGCGTGGTTCAATTTCTCTTATACCAATTTTACTTACTTTTTCTAAGATCAAATCATAGCAATAAAAAATATCCTCATTTTTTTTTAAAATTACTCCCTCCAGACAGACTTTATATATTCCTTTAGGAATATCGGTATTATTCCAACCAGTATATTCTTCCCACTCCCAAAAAACTGACATATCAGCAATATATAAATCTCCAGTAACATTAAGATAAAAATATTTATCACTGAATATAATGGATCTATTCTCATTACAAGGAGTTTCATTTAAAAACAAACGAACAACGTAGCCACCATCATCAATACCCATGATAGGTAAGGCAATTCCTTCATCAAGCACAGAATCACCTTTGCCTGTTGTAGTAAATTCTTCAAGAATATTTTCTCCATTATTTATTTTTCCCCCAAAGGGGATAAATATCCCTGGATAGTCGAAAATAATTAACCCATTAAAATCTACATCAACGTATATTGTCTTAACCACTTTTACCTCTTGGTAATTTTCCACAGTTGTTCATTATTAAACCATTTTAATAATTTTGTATGAGCTTCTTTCAGCGAATTCATTAAGTACCTAAATATATTTTAAAAGCAATTGGTATATAAATAATAAAATGTAAAAGATAAAATAAATTCTTTACTTTTAGCTATTAATCATAGACACCAATCTCTTCTGCTTTTGCAATTAACTCATCTTGCAATGAACCTTGTATTTCATCTCCATCATACTCAAGAATGAAATCACCACTAATATTTGGAGGAAAATGTGAACCATCTATGGTGCCAAAAATTGCTGACATTGTATCTATCATTACTAAACGTAAAAAGTTAAAAATCTTCTTTTGTTCCTCATTTGATAGTTTGATAATAATACTTCTTGCTCTTGCATAAGGATCATCGCCGTTTATAGGCTCACTTGAATTACTTAAATTATTTTTATAATATTCAAGTCTTTCATTTAAAAGCTCATCTAAAATTGAGTTGACGATTAATTCATCTTTTCCTATTTTATTCATTTAACAACCTCCTTTTCCATTAGGTTTTATTTTTCACTCGGTTCAACAGCACTATATCATAAAGAAAACGTAGCATTCACCGATTTGTTAAAATGTATAATAATCACATAAACCAAAAAGCCACTAAACCTAACTACCAATAAATAAATGGAAAAGCAGAAAGAGTGGTACGAACTTTAATGGAGATATGGCATAATCAGCAAATATCCGAAGACTCAAAAAATAGAAAACAAAAGTTTAAGCGATTTATTAGCTATTATAATACAATTAAATCTCATCAAGCGATATCCAGTAAAAAGCCTTATGAGTTTTTAGAGGGTTATTTTAGTCATGAAATGTAGACAACCCACTGTTTTCTTTTAACAAAGATATTATCAAATTTTTGTGTGGAGATTATTATGAGCCATATGTGGACATTTCAACGTGTTGGTGGGCTTGATCAAGTCGTATTTAAAAGTGCCAGTGATATTATTAATTTACCTGATTTAGATCCTAAATTATGGGTCGCTCTAAGTTGCCCAACAACAGGGTTGGATTTTGATGAACGAACCTTATCTCTACTCGATTCAGATAATGACGGACGTATTCGCATACCTGATATTTTAGATGCCATTAGCTGGACTTGCGATAAAATCAACTCATTTGATAGTATCTTAAGTACAAGTGAAACACTACCATTATCACAAATTAACTCATCGACCCCGCAAGGAAAAAAATTATCGGTCACCGCACAAAGCATTTTAGCTAGCTTAAATAAAAAAAATGTGGATTATTTAACACAAGATGATATACAACAATCAATAAAAATCAATGCTGACAAACTTTATAATGGTGATTTGATCTTTCCTCCATCAAACGAATTGTCACCAAACATGCAAATGTTTATTACAACAGCAATCAAAACTACTGGTGCACAAAAAGATATGAGTGGGCAAGATGGCATTGATTTAAACATAGCAACCACCTTTGTTGAAAATCTACAAACTTGGTTACAATGGCAAACAAAAATAAGTAATACGCAAACCCCATTTGGTGAAAATACCGCAGAAATTTGGAAACTAATTCAGCTATTAAAACCCAAAATTGATGATTATTTTTTACGTGCTGAATTAGCACAATACGCTCCTCAAGCACAAACGGCACTTAATGTCGACGAAAAATATATTGTACCAACACAAAACGGATTACTATCTGAAGAAGAATTAGCCGAATTACCGCTATCCAAAATCGACACAACTGATACTCTAGATCTAGTCAATGGGCTAAATCCACTTTGGAAAGCTAAAATCAGCCGATTTAAGGCATTAATAGAATCATCATTATCCAACCCAGACCAACTAACACAACAAGAATGGCAAAATATACAACAAAGCTTGCAAGCATATACCTCACTTATTAGCACTAAGCCCGAAATAGCACACTTAACTGTTGAAATTGAGCCTTCGGCCAGTATAGATGATATTCCTATTAGCATCATTACCAACCTAGCTAACAATGATTTACTGACCGAATTTGAGAAGATGGTTGAACAAGATAATCAAACACCGATATCCGCATCAGATATTCTCGTGTTAGAAAAATTAGTCCTATTTCATAAACATCTTTACCGTTTGCTAGTTAACTTTACCTCTTTTGCAGACTTCTTTCAGCCTGAAACACGAGCAGCATTTCAACTTGGTGAACTCTACATTGATGGTCGCTGTGCAACACTTTGCGTTGCGGTCGATAATATTGCCAAACACGCAACCATGGCAAATTATTCTGAACTCTGTTTACTTTATTGTGAATGCACTAGACATGGACAAAAACAGCTAATTGCAGCAGCAATGACAGCAGGACAAGGTGATTTATTAATTGAAGGTCGCAATGGTGTGTTTATTGACAATAAAGGTAACGATTGGGATGCCAATGTTGTGAAAATAATCACTAAGCCAATCAGCATCCAACAAGCTATTTGGGCACCTTATCAACGTATGGGGCGTGTGATTACCGAACAAATAAACAAATGGGCAAGCAGCAAAGATGTCGATGTCGAAAAATCAAGCGAACAAGCACTACAAAATCCAGCTAATAAATTTGATATTGGCAAAAGTGTGGGGATTTTTGCTGCAATTGGGTTAGCCATTGGTGCAATTGGCACTGCATTAGCCTCAATATTCCAAGCCATTTTTGCGCTAGCTTGGTGGCAAGTGCCTTTGGTTTTTATTGGATTATTTTTGATTATTTCAGGCCCTTCTGTTATTTTAGCATGGTTAAAATTACGTCGAAGAACGCTTGGACCATTACTAGAAGCATCAGGTTGGGCAATTAATGGGCAAGTTAAAATCAACTTAATGCTAGGAGGCTTGCTCACAAGCAAAGCACAGCTCCCATCCAATGCAAAACGTAATTTGCATGACCCAATGAAACAACGACACCACAAACTTGCTATCATTTTTTGGTTAGCTATCTTGTTCGGTATTGGGATTACAGGAGGCTGGTTATGGCATGAAGGCTATCTTGACCATTATATTGAGGCACACAAACAAGAACAGATACAGCATAAAACCGAAACAAACACCAATATTGACAAATAAAACCAACTTAAAAAATATTTCGCCGACAATTGTGGCTGTCGGCGAAATTAAGCAATAATCAATGCTGGTAAACTGGCAAGCGTCGGCAAATACCTAATACCTTTTCTTTCACGGCTTGGATGTTTTGCTCGTCATCGATATTATCTAAAACATCACAAATCCAATTAGCTAAATCTCGCGATTCGGCTTCTTTAAAGCCTCGGCGAGTAATAGCCGGCGTACCAATGCGCACACCAGATGTTACAAATGGACTTTGTGGATCTTTAGGCACACTATTTTTATTAACGGTAATATTAGCACTACCTAAAGCCGCATCAGCTTCTTTACCTGTGATATTTTTATCGACTAAATCAATTAAAAACAGATGGTTTTGTGTTTCGCCAGAAACTACCTTATAGCCACGTTGCAAAATCACCTCGACCATAGCTTTAGCGTTTTTCACCACTTGTTGTTGATAGATTTTATACTCAGGCTCCATCGCTTCTTTTAACGCAACTGCTTTAGCGGCAATTACATGCATTAAAGGACCACCTTGCGCTCCTGGAAAGACAGCCGAATTTAACTTTTTATATAATTCTTCACTACCACCTTTAGCCAAAATCAAACCGCCACGAGGACCACCTAAAGTTTTATGAGTTGTAGTAGTAACAACGTGTGCATAAGGAACTGGATTTGGATAAACACCTGCCGCAACTAGCCCTGCCACATGCGCCATATCCACAAACAAATAAGCGCCCACACTATCGGCGATTTCGCGCATACGTTGCCAATCCACCACCCCAGAATAAGCCGAAAATCCACCAATAATCATTTTAGGTTTAGATTCTTGGGCTGTTTTAGCCAACTTGTCATAATCAATACGCCCTGAATCATCAACTCCATAATCCACAACATGATAAAGTTTACCCGAAAAGCTAACGGGCGAACCGTGCGTCAAATGCCCACCTTCAGACAAATTCATACCTAAAACAGTATCGCCTGTATTTAAAAGCGCCATATAAACGGCAAAATTAGCTTGTGAACCTGAATGCGGTTGCACATTAGCATAATCAGCACCAAATAAAGCCTTAGCACGATCAATTGCTAATTTTTCAACAACATCAACATACTCACAACCACCATAATAACGTTTTCCGGGATAACCTTCGGCATATTTATTGGTTAATTGCGAACCTTGCGCTTGCATTACTCGTGGGCTGGTGTAGTTTTCTGATGCGATCAGTTCAAGGTGATCTTCTTGGCGCTGTTCTTCACCTTTAATAGCATTCCACAATTCCGCATCATAATCGGCAATAGTCATATCTTTACTAAACATGTTGGATCCTTATCATCAATTATTTAGTTTGTCAGATTTTGCTTTATCGTTAGCAAAAATGGACATTACACTTATATGGTTACTTAACAACCAAACGATTTCAATCTTTTTTTATGAGTTATAAGTAATATTAATACATTGCAATAAAAATAGTACTGCAACTTTTAAAAGAAATAACTCACATAAATAACATTGCTTAATAGCATCATTTGAACAATTCAAATCTAGTCATAAGAATACTGATTTTATTTAGCATATTTAAAAAAACAATAAAATCAATAATTTTATATAACCAACTTTTGTAGGGTAACTGTATTGTTTTTTATAAAAAATAACTTATAAAAACCACTCAAGGTTATGTTGTCTGTTTTGTTTCGGCGTCTGAATGTGCCGACAACAGAGTGAGATTAGCACGCCAAACAGGGATGTTTGGCGAGTTTGTACTACGTCTGACAAATTTGTCTGGAACAAATTTGACCATCTTAGCAAAGCGAAGATGGTCTCGAAAAGGCGAGTGTCAGGATGATACAAGTAATCCCACAAACGGTGCGTTAAGACCGATCGACGGCGGAGGGGCGCCGTAGACACATTATGCGCTAAAGCGTGGGATTGCAAAAGGAGTTCGCTCTAATTCCCCTTGCTAGGACGTATTCAAGATAGCTATTTTATTCCCCAAAGGTCAATACGTCCGAAACCTTGCCGAACTAAAATAGACCACAGCTTTAAACCGCCACAGCGTAATACTGGACTACCTGCCACGCTTTCTGCGTCGGCGGAGGGGGGCGGCGCTATTGTGGCTGTGCCACAACTGCGCAACCCTAAGGGAAACGCCCCAACTGCCGCGGGGCTTTATTCTTTTTTATATTATCCTCTCAAGCACCATAACCGCCCCGCAGCCTAAGGATTAAGAACTAAACGCTAAAAGTTAAGGTGTAGTGCAAACAACAGGATAAGTGTAGCTCCCAAGGGTGATGCTGGTGAAGCCGCTGCCCGATTCGATACCAAAGTGGTCTCTACCGAATGCGTCGCTTGTATTGTAGGTGTAGTAATCGAAGTCCGCATCAGCGTAGTTGATCATGAAGCCCCACTCCGTGAAAAGTCCAGCGCCTATTTGTCGCTGATAATTATTTTTAGATGACGATGGCGTGGCGCCATCTATACCATTTATACATGGGAAATAATCACTATCTACACCACACTTCGCATTGGTTAAATCCTTTACCTGTGGCATTCGATAACCCAAACTATTACACCACGTTGTTTGAGCTGAGAGGGAACCCATTTTATTTCCTCGGCTAATAAACCACTGCCTCAACACAAATCCATACCTAACCTCATTACCACTTCTATCACTTCCCACCAATTCAAATTTCTGCGGTAAAGATGGTACGGTAATTCGACTTGGATTAGAATTGTCCCACTGGTTTCTTGCCTCTGGACCATGCAACGTTACCCGCGTTACATTCTGGGATTTATCCGTAATCCACATATCAGCTTGGACTGTACGTCCATCCGTGGCTGTGAATGTCCCTGTTAGCGGCCTTGTCCAACTCACCGTTGCCGTTATATCACCACGAGTGGTAACTGTCCAACTCAACTGGCTTGCATCTACCCCAACTATATCCAAATCAAAATACAAGCCATCTGCACCTGTAGTAGGAAAATTTCTGTCGTAAGATGATGGACTTGTTGACTGAACTAAAAAACCCTTAGCTGGATCCCATATGTTAGCAGGACCTGCGTAGATTTTATCGTCCCAACCCAAGCCAGTTGTTCCACCCAACAACAAATTTGGCCTGACCGAACAAATAACAGGCTGTGACGGTAAAGTGATATAATACTCCGCTGTTCCTCCACTAAAAGTACTACTATTAGGCATGCCATAACGAGTCTCTAAAGTTCCCTCTGAACTATCTAAGGTTACCTTATAAGGTGCATTACATAGACTTAA
>NZ_JBIDFE010000040.1:0-9627 GCF_046635605.1 Gilliamella sp. BG3 | reverse complement strand
TGAAACGCTTTATTAATTTTTATAATACCGTTAAACCACATAAAGCGATTTCAGGGAAAACGCCTTATGAGTTTTTAAAGGATTATTTTAACCATGAAGTGTAAACAACTCGGCGTTTTCCTACAGTTTATTACTAGCCAACTTAGTCAAGAAAGTTTGTATACAAAACATATACACAATTCAGTGCAACTTGATGCAAATAACTTTTAGCTTAGCTATTTATCATATAATATTTTTTTGGAATTAGATAAGAGTTTAAATAAGAAGAATGGTGGGTTGTGAGGGGATCGAACCCGCGACCAATTGATTAAGAGTCAACTGCTCTACCGACTGAGCTAACAACCCACTTAAACATTTCCGTTTATTTTATATAAATTATATTAATAATGCAAGTTATCAATTTAATTTTATTTGTCAGGAATTTTGATATAAATCTCAGAAATATCAAATTCAGTATTATAATATTGTAAAATAAAATTAGTTATAAAATCAATATTATTTATCTAACTAAAACTTGTTGTCATAATTTACATTAATTCGCAATTTAACTTTGGAGGCAAAAATGAAAGTATCATCAATTACAATGCTTATCTCAATGGGATTAGTAAGCTCTTTGGCTTATGCTCATACAGCAAATGAAATTATAATTCGTGGAGGACCGGTTTATGTTCATCCTCAAGATAAAAGTGATCATGTTAAAGTAGGTGGAGTAAAAAGCGATCTAAAAGCAAAGGCAGATAACGATACCCAACTTGGATTAAACTTTCAATATATGGTTACTGATAATATTGGTGTCGAATTGCTAGCTGCAACGCCTTTTAGCCATCAGCTTAAGTTAGGTGGTGGTAATTCAACAGGCCTTTCTGGTGCTCATTTAGGAAAAATTAAACACCTACCGCCAACATTAAGTGCTGTTTGGTATCCGCTTGATTCGCAATATGAGTTTCAACCTTATCTTGGAATGGGCATAAACTACACCTTCTTTTTTGATGAAAAACTCAATGGTGAAGCTAAAAAGGCTGGGTTCCATGGTTTAGATCTTGATAGTTCCTGGGGCTGGGCAGCACAGGTTGGTGCTGATTATACTTTCAATGAAAATTGGCTCGTTAATGCTCAAATACGTTATATTGATATTGAAACGAAAGCAACTACACATTTAGGCAATACAAAAGTGACAGCCAATTATAAGCTTGATCCTTGGGTTGCTATGATTGGAGTTGGGTACAAATTTTGATTTAATAAGTATAAAAGCCTCTCATTTGAGAGACTTTTTATTATTAATATTAAAGATTTTTTATCAACAAATACTGTTCTTGCAGTTTGGCTTTATCATTAATATAACCTTGTTGTTTTTCTTTCTCTTTAGTGACCACTGCCGCAGGTGCTTTATCAACAAAGCTTGCGTTAGATAACTTGTTTGCAATCCGCATAATTTCACCTTCAATGCGTGCAATTTCTTTTTCTAAACGAGCAAGTTCATTTTCTTTATTAATTAATCCTGCCATAGGTATTAATAATTCTGCACCGTCAACTAATTTAGTTACTGATAAAGGTCCAGTTTCATTTTCATCTAATAAGACTATTTCAGATAATCTTGCTAATGATTCAATAAAACTAATATTATTACTAGTAATTCGATGCACTGTTGGTGACGCTTTACGAATTAATAACTGCAGAGGCTTACTTGGTGCAATGTTCATTTCTGCACGAATATTACGTACAGCAATTACCGCATCTTTTATCCAATTAATATCTGCAACTGCCTCATCATTTGAAGACTGGTTATCAAAAATAGGCATTGGTTGTAACATAATGGTATCAGCTTTAATACCCATTAGTAGTTTTACATTTTGCCAAATTTCTTCCGTTATAAATGGAATAATTGGATGAGCCAGACGTAATAGAGCTTCTAATACAGTCACTAACGTATGACGGGCAGCACGTTGCTGCGATGCTTCGCCATTAGCTAAAATGGATTTCGTTAGTTCTAAATACCAATCACAGAACTGGTTCCAAGTGAACTCATATAAAATATTAGCAGCCAAATCAAAACGATAAGTATCAAATGCCTCACGATAAGTTTTAACTGTTTGATTAAATTCAGCCAAAATCCATTTATCAGCTAGCGAATAATCTAAATCTCCTCCTTTAAAACCACAATCATGCTGCTCAGTATTCATTAACACATAACGGCTTGCATTCCATAGTTTATTACAGAAATTACGATAACCTTCTAAACGTTTTAAATCCCAATTAATATCACGCCCTGTTGATGCTAGTGCTGCGAGTGTAAATCGTAGCGCATCAGTACCATGCGCTTCAATGCCATTTGGAAATTGCTTTTCTGTTCGCTTAGCAATTTTCTCAGCAAGTTGTGGTTGCATCATATTGCCTGTTCGTTTTTTTAACAAATCAGCTAATGAAATACCATCAATCATATCTAAAGGATCGATAACGTTTCCTTTAGATTTTGACATTTTTTGTCCTTCTTCATCACGAATTAGACCTGTGACATACACCGTTTTAAATGGGACTTGCGGTTTTCCATGTTCATCTTTTATAAAATGCATGGTCATCATGATCATTCTAGCTACCCAGAAGAATATAATATCAAAACCGGTCACTAGCACATTCGTTGGATGGAACGTGGTTAAGTCGTCAGTATTTTCTGGCCAACCTAACGTTGAAAATGTCCAAAGCGCAGACGAGAACCAAGTATCAAGCACATCTTCATCTTGCTCTAACTCAATATCATTTGGCAAATTATTTTCACGTCGTACTTCAGCTTCATCACGCCCCACATATACATTACCTTGTTTATCATACCAAGCTGGAATACGGTGTCCCCACCATAATTGACGGGAAATACACCAATCTTGAATATCATTCATCCAAGAAAAATACATGTTTTCGTATTGTTTTGGTACGAACTGAATATCACCATTTTTGACGGCATCAATGGCTGGTTTTGCAAGCACTTTGGCTCGCACATACCATTGGTCCGTCAACATAGGTTCAATAACAACACCGCCACGATCACCATAAGGAATGGTTAAATCATGAGGTTCTATTTTTTCCAAAATACCTAGTTTTTCACATTGTGCAAGAACAGTTTTACGGGCAGCAAAACGCTCTAAATTCTGAAATTCTAATGGTATATCAGTTGAATATAACGTGCTAGGTTCCCCATTAGTATCAAATACTTCAGCTTGTGTACGAATATCACCATCAAAAGTTAGGATATTTATCATTGGTAACTGATGACGACGCCCAACTTCGTAGTCATTAAAGTCATGAGCAGGTGTGATTTTTACACAACCAGTACCTTTAGTCATATCGGCATGTTCATCACCAATAATAGGAATGCGACGATTTACGAACGGTAATACTACAAATTTACCAATCAGATCTTTATAGCGTGGATCTTCAGGGTTAACAGCAACACCTGTGTCACCGAATAGTGTTTCAGGACGAGTTGTGGCGACAACTAAATAATCTTTTCCTTCTGATGTTTTCATACCATCAGCAAGAGGATAACGTAAGTGCCACATTGAACCTTTTACTTCACGATTTTCGACTTCAAGATCAGAAATAGCTGTACGCAGTTTTGGATCCCAATTAACTAAACGTTTGCCGCGATAAATCAGATCTTCTTGATATAATCTAACAAAAACTTCCTTAACGGCATTGGATAAGCCTTGGTCCATTGTAAAACGCTCACGCTCCCAATCAACTGAATCCCCTAAACGGCGCATTTGCTTTGTAATGCTGCCACCTGACTCAGCTTTCCATTGCCAGATTTTTTCGATAAATACATCACGACCATAATCATGACGAGTTTTGTTTTCTTCTGCAGCAATTTTCCGCTCTACAACCATTTGCGTTGCTATACCTGCATGATCGGTTCCTGATTGCCACAAAGTATTATTGCCTTGCATACGATGATAACGAATTAAGGCATCCATAATAGTTTGTTGAAATGCATGCCCCATATGTAAACTCCCAGTTACATTTGGTGGTGGGATAGCAATACAGTAACTTGGTTGGGACTTATCGCCATTGGGTTTGAAATACCCACTTTCTTCCCAATGTTTGTAGATAGGTTGTTCAATTTCTTGTGGATTATAAGTCGTATTTTTCATAATTAATGCATAAATCCTGATTTAAGGCATAAAATTTTGACCATTCTACAGTAAAATAGCTAAACAATAAATTGGCAGAATAATAAACTCGTTGATTTAATCTTCTTAAAAAATTTTTATTACACGACAAATGACAAAAAAACCGCTTTATATCAAGCGGTTTTATATATCTATCACGAAAATATTGTTATAACTAGGGATGTTGATATATAAAATTATCAATTAACCGTGTTTTACCAATATAAACGGCTAACGCACATAAGCAATCTTGCTCAAGCATATCAACCGATTGTAAAGATGTTAGATCAACAAATTCAATATAATCAATTTTAGCTAAGGGTTGATTGGTTATAAGCTCATACATAACTTTTGTAATAACAGTTACTGACTTTTCCCCCTGCTTTATCATTGCTTTGGCACTTTCTATAGCTTGATAAAGGCAAACAGATGCGGATCGTTCGTTTTCGGACAAATAACTATTACGCGAGCTTTTAGCTAGCCCATCAGCTTCACGCACAATCGGACAACCAACAATCTCAATATTAAAATTCAGATCATTTACCATACGTTTAATTACAGCTAGCTGCTGTGCATCTTTCTGACCAAAATAAGCACGATCAGGTTGCGTAATATTGAATAATTTTGTGACAACAGTGCAAACACCTTTAAAATGCCCCGGACGCTTTTGTCCACATAATGCGTTGGTTAAACCATTAACATCAACATAGCTACTAAAATTAGGAACATACATTTCATTAACAGTTGGGCAAAAAATCAAATCTACCCCCATCTGCTCACAAACAATTTTATCTCTATTTAAATCACGAGGATAGCTGGCTAAATCCTCAGAAGGACCAAACTGGATAGGATTAACAAAAATGCTCACAATTACTTTTTGGTTTTCCTTTTTAGCCGCAGCCATTAGACTTTGGTGACCCTCATGCAAATATCCCATTGTTGGAACAAGTCCTATACTATACCCAGCTTGACGCCAAGCTTTTACTTGTGCTTGGACTTCTTTAATTGTACTTACAATATTCATTTGTATTAGCCCTTATGGTTAATAGTAAATTCAAGCTTGAGTTTCTCTATAACATTATCTTCAATAGAAAACTCATGATTTGTAGCTGGGAACTGTCGATTATTAACTTCTGAGCAATACAATTTAAAAGCTTGTTTCATTTGTTCACCAATCGATGCAAAAGATTTCACAAATTTTGACGAAATACCATCATACATTGATAACATATCTTGATAAACTAGCACTTGTCCATCACAATCCCCCCCCGCTCCAATGCCAATCGTCGGAATATTAACTAATTGTGTGATAAATTTCGCTAAACCTGCCGGAACACACTCAAGCAAAATAGCTGCAGCACCAGCTTTTTCAACCGCTAATGCATCAAGAACAATATTTTTAGCATGTTCATAATCCTTACCTTGAACTTTATACCCACCTAAAGCAAGTACAGATTGTGGCATTAACCCAATATGTGCTACAACAGGAATAGATGCTTGTGTAATCATTTTGATATGTTCATAAAATGCTTGCCCACCTTCAAGTTTCACTGCTTGAGCTTGCCCTTCTTTGATTAAACGACCTGCATTTAAAACCGCATCATATACAGACGTGTGATAAGACATAAAAGGTAAATCTGTCACCACAAAAGCTGACTTAGCGGCTCTTGCTACTGCTTTGGAATGGTGAATCATATCCTCCATAGTAACCGATACAGTACTATCGTAACCTAACATCACCATTCCTAAAGAATCACCGATTAACAGACAATCTATACCACTTTCGTCCATTAATTTGGCTGTAGTATAATCGTATGCAGTTAACATGGTAATTTTTTGTTGATTTTGCTTGCGTTTTTGTAGTGTAAGAATTGTATTTTTCAAGGTAACAGCTCCAGCTCTAATTGTCGATAATCCTTATTTGGATGTTTTGTCCGACTAATATTAAGTAAAATAGTTGATAATTGTAGATAAATCGGCTTGAGTTCATCAGGCATTGCCATAATATGTTGTTTGATAGTTTCAATATCACCACGTTCGACAGGTCCAGTCAAAGCATTGATCACTCCTACTTTACCAATATTATTTGCATTTCCTAGAAATAATGGATGCCAAGCCTGTTCACTAAATTCAGCATCTAGTGTACATTGTTTAAACAAATCAACACCGATTTGAACCAATGCAATAACTTGATTACTTAACATAACACAAGCAGCATGATACAACGGTTTTTTACTTGCAGGTAAAATTGCTAAAGGATTATTTAGTGGAGCTAATGTGGCTCGTAATTGAGGGATAATATTTTCATTTGCTTCAAGAGTAAAAGAGATACCTGACATTGCCATATAGCAACTAAATCTATCATAAATAGCATATAAAGGATGCAAAGAAAACGCAAATGGGTGAACAACCTTATGTTGACTAAAAATATGCGATGTTAACAGACCACTACAATGACCAATCCATTTGTTAGCAATAGATAATTGACAAAGTTCTTGCCAAACTGTGACTATTTGACTATCAGGTACTGTGACTAATATGCAATCACTATCATTAACTAATTCAGGTAAAGAAGTATAATGTTGGCTTTGAGTAAAATCACTTGCCTCTTTTGCATGTTCATAGGTTTGGCTATAAAATCCAGAAATCTGCATTCCACATATAGAAAAATACTTAGCTAAAGTGCAACCTACTTTACCTGCACCGATAAAACCAATAATCATTACAACTGTAAATTATTTGAAGTCGTTGCATTATAGCTTAATCAGCTTGATATTCAATCAAATTAGATATCAATAACATTTAAAATAAATTAGTAAGATATAATTTTAATAATTATAAAATTAAAAGAAAAACAGTAGATTATTTTATTAATTAGATACAGAAAGAAGGAAACAACACATGAAATGTAACCATTAGGTACCTTTTGAAGATTACCAGAACCAAACGATGTAAAAGCTCAAGAAATATTTTTCAGTATAAAATTGTTACATATTTTTTATCATAAATTCATTTATTTCATCTAAAAACAAATTACCATATTTTTGTAACTTAATTTTACCCACACCAGTAACGTTAATTAGCTGTTTTTTACTTTCAGGTTTAGTCTGAACCATCTCAAGCAATGTTGCATCACTAAAAACAATATAGGGAGGAATATCTTCAACATCGGCAATACTTTTGCGTAATCTTTTGAGATTATTAAATAAAACACGCTCTTCGTAAGATAGAATTGTTGTTAAATTAATCGCTCTTGCATAGCGATTAATTCTGCTTTTCTTAACAATTTCTAAACGTGGTTTAGCTAATGATAATGATATTTCACCTCTAAGTATTAGACGCGCTTTTTGTGTTAACTGAAGCGTAGTAAATGCAGATATATTTTGACTTAAATACCCCAAATAAACTAGTTGTCTAATAACACTAAGCCAATAATCTGATGAATACTGCTTACCAATGCCATAAACCGATAACTTATCATGACCATTTTCTTTAATTTGAGATCGCCCAGAACCACGTAACACGTCAATAATATATTGAGCACCATAATGCTGTTCTACACGATAAACACAAGATAAAACTTTTTGTGCATCAATTAAACCGTTATAAAGCTCTGGAGGATATAAACAAACATCGCAGTTATTACATGGTTCGGTCCTCTCTTCACCAAAATAATTAAGCAACACAATGCGCCGACAAGTCAAACTTTGTGCAAAAGCCTCCATTGCATTGATCTTTTGTAATTCTATATCTTGATGTTGACCATTCCCTTTTTTAATAACTTGTTGCTGATACCAATTAAGATCTTTACTATTAAATAATAGTATAGCTTCAGCTGGTACACCATCACGACCTGCACGGCCTGTTTCTTGATAATAAGATTCAATCGTTCTTGGGCTATCAGCATGAACAACAAAACGCACATTAGGTTTGTTAATTCCCATACCAAATGCAACGGTAGCTACAATAATTTGCACATTATCTTTTATAAAATCTTCTTGGGCCTGTTGACGTTCATTATTAGTCAACCCAGCATGATAAGCCTTAACAGAAAACCCACGGGAAGCAAGCCTAGTTGTCATATCTTCAACTCTAGAACGGCTTGAACAATAAATAATTCCACTATTACCTTTTTGCGTCTCAATAAAAGAAACAACTTGTTCAAATTGATTAAATTTTTCAACAACTGTATAACGAATATTAGACCGATCAAAGCTTCTTACTACAACCAATGGATTAACCAAATTAAGTTGATGAATAATATCCTTTTGTGTCATTGTGTCTGCTGTTGCAGTCAATGCAACAATAGGGACTTTAGGGAAACGAATAGAAAGTTGTCCTAATTGCCTATAATCAGGCCTAAAATCATGCCCCCATTGAGAAATGCAATGCGCCTCATCAATAGCTATTAATGAAGGAGGATACTCATCAATTAATGAAGAAAAAGAGTAAACACCCAATCTTTCAGGAGAAACGTATAATAGTTTTATTGAATGATCCAAATATTGCTTGATAACTTTTTGTTGTTCTATAGATGATTGTGAGGCATTAAGATAGGCAGCAGCAATACCATTAGCTAATAATTGATCAACCTGATCTTTCATCAAAGAAATTAAGGGTGAAACAACTATTGCTGTTCCTGGTAATAAAACTGCGGGAATTTGATAACATAAAGATTTTCCGCCCCCAGTTGGAATAATTGTTAAAGTATCACGACCATCAATAATAGATTCAATAATTTCTCTTTGTTGATTTCGAAATGACTTGTAACCAAAAACATTTTGTAAAACATCTTCAATATGATCTTTTATTGACATACTAACCTAAACATATAAAATCCGACTTGGGCTAGCGAGTATAGCTAAATTAAAGTAAACAAACCACCATCAATTTTCGAAAACTGGTAATTCAATCCGAAAAATAAAATGTTTTTTAAACAGCTGCATTAAACAATATCTATTGTAATTTTTAGAATTTATTACATATAATGTTAATTCTATAATAAATTTAGTTCAACAGACTAAAAAAAAAGCTATTTTTTTATTTTTTTACTTGATACAAACCGATTTGACAGTTAATATTTACGTGTTTCAAATATACGCCCGTAGCTCAGTTGGTTAGAGCATCACCTTGACATGGTGGGGGTCAGTGGTTCGAGTCCACCCGGGCGTACCATATGATGGTCTATTTAAAATTACCCAAATAAACCAGATTATCATCTATTCAATTAAAATTCAGCTGTATTAAGCCCTAGCCATACCCCCTATTACTGATATGAGAAAAATAGTCAAAATAAACATCGTAAAAAATTACCTAACCTGTACTAATTTATATTTGCTTCATTAATTTATTTTTAGTTTATCATAACAATGACCTTATAAAACTGGTACTAGGGCGTGTTGATCTTTCGTGATTATTTTTTAGACGGCATGATGTGAGTTATAATAATTCTGTCAAAAACAACCAT
>NZ_JBIDFE010000039.1:0-10632 GCF_046635605.1 Gilliamella sp. BG3 | reverse complement strand
AGCCAAAAGTAAAGTCTTGTATAGCTTTAAAATTGAAAGATGGTATATAGCCCAAGGGGCTAATATTAATGCATCTGTGCAAGATGCAAAAAATTACTGTAACCGAATTGGATACCGAGTGCCAAGTGTTGCAGATTATACTAATGCAAATAATGATGATATTTGGACAGGAGGTATTCCTGGAAGAAATATCAATAATTATCGCCGTCAATTGAGTTATCGTAGCAGTAATGGCAAGTGGATTGGTGGGTTATTTAATGAATGGGGAACCTTATTTAACAATCCTAATCACTATTTAGGTCTTGATGACTGGGAAACTAATCATCCTCAAGATTGGTATTGGGCAATTGATACATACAAAGGAGAACCAATTCGAGTCGATTTGGGGGATGGAGATTTATATGATTCTAAATCAACTAATAATAAACTTAGAGCTGCTTGTGTCAAGCCATAGTTAAATTTGTTTTATTTGTTCAGCAAATAGTTTGACTCTGTAACTTTTAAAGTTACAGGGGTTATTACGAGTAAGTTAATTATAGAACTTACTCGCATTGTTTACAGTAATGGTATGTTCCCACTTTTTAGTATCAAAAATATAAGGTTAACGATTCCCATCAACATGCAATGATGAATAATTTGATGATTATTTTTTACAAAATTGGTACCTAATATTTAAAACTATAAAATCAGTCTATTTCTTATTATTTAATATAATTTTCATATGGTTATATATTATTTTTAATAATCAGACTCATTTAATCACATGTTTACAAATCTTAACAAAAAAGTTATTTTTTACATAAAATTAACATAATATAATAAATATGATCAAATTTGTGTTTTATCAGTAGTTATGATTTGGATGCAAATGATTTTTTATAGGAAAAAGTAATTAAAAATGGAAGTTATGAATAATAAAATATACAAAAGCAATAAGTTAGCTTTTGAACAACCTCGAATGTTTATTTTAAAAATAGCTAAGTTTTTTGGCCAAATTTTACGAATTATATCGTCAAGTTTACATGTCAAACATTATGCTTATGGAACTATAATTGCTACGTTGGGTATAATGATATCGGGTAATGTTATTGCCTTATCCGCAACCACAACAAAGGTGATTGAAGGGAGTGCGCCTTATCTACAATTTAAAACGTCTCAGAATGATCAAGTCGGTAATAAACTAAAAAATTTAGATGAGTTGCTAGGTTTTATGATGCCAAGTCAAGAAAGCACTGGCGAACTAATACAAATTGGAGTTAATGATTCAATCTCCAATGGAGGTAAACCGTTAACAGTCCCTTTTGGTACAAAGTTTTCAGATGTTATTGCTTTGGTTACTGCTGATGGACAAGCACATACAATTTCTAACTTGCAAGTGGCGGATGATGATGGTGATGCTTCAATTACTGATAATTTTACCGTCGGTGGTACGTTAACTGCAACTTGGAAAGATGGTTCTCAAGTTGTGAGTGATTTACATCAGGAGTTGGCACTATGTGGGGGGCCTTATACTTTAGAGTTGAGTGCACAAGATATCGCCGTAACGACTAAGTATGGCATTCCCAATAAAAATCATTATGGTAGCAAACCCAAAATAACTTACCAATTTATGCTTTCAGGTGGCCCAAAATTGTGCTACGCTCGACCATATAGTATTTATGTTAATTCAGCTAGTAATGATATAACGAAATATCCTAAAGGCTATAACTCGGCAGTATGGAATGGTAATGGTTATAAGGAGGTTAATCAATTTCGTGTAGGATTTATAGCCGAGTCATTTCGACCTATCACTGGTTTCAAAGGGATTAAGTTTGACTTAATAGGTTCAGGGAATGAACAGTCAAAATACCGTTGTAGACTTGATGCTAGCAATATCAATAATTGGGTAACTTTATCAGGAAACGGAAATAAAGAATTGGGGAAAGGCTGTCAGGTTGTTTATAATAATCGTTTTAAACCGAAGACTCCATTAACCATTAATATGGAGTACACAGAAGATAACGGTAACAGTTGGAAAAATATTGGTAAAGTGACTCTTCCGATACCTAAAAAATGGGCAATTCTTGTTGATCATAGGAAGGATTATAAAAGTAGCGGTTTTATTAACTTTGATCGTGAGTACGTGGCGTTTGATGAATGTCGTAAAATTATTGATGGTCATGCAATACCTGCAACAACACGAGAACAAATTAATGATTTTTCTGACGCAGGAAAATCTTGGCGGCAAAAATATATGTATAGAAGGAATGAATTAATTAATTCACTTGATGCTGATTTACCAGAAGGTACTGCTACACTTCCTACACCAAGGACATATAGACATTCCCGTGATTTAGGTACATTTCTAGGAGAATGGGGAACCGTCTCGCGATATCATAACAATGGATCCTATATTTGGACATCTGAAATGTATCGAGCCAATAAGCCTTTTGCTGTTAATGATTCAGGATATATTTCGGGTGATTATTATGACCTTGGTTCTGTTCAGTCCTCTCAAACGTTTTGTCGAGGTGAAAATTTACCATAAAAAATATATAAATCAAATTGATATTTAAAATAGGATTATTAATATGTTTGTTTTATAGCCAGTCATTAATTGATGATTATCTTATTGGTTTATGTGTGTCACTCCAAGATTTGAGGATGTTCAGACGTATTAATAATATTTCATTGTTCACAACCCACAGGGTAGTCTGTGTAGTACCTTAAAGGATAGTGAGTAATAAGTAGTATAGTGCTATAAAATAATCACTAAAATCGTAATGGGCAACTAATGTTGTTGTCCATTACGAGTATTTAAAAATGATCATGCTTTTTATAAAGCCCTTTTCTTATAGATATTAAATCTATTTCTTTATTTTTTCCACAACCAGATTAATTAGCGCAAGTCTTATAAAGCTTAACATAAAAGTTATTTTTTACTTCAACGTCGCATTTTATTTTGATCATAATTCGTCTTGGATATTTATCAGTCGTTATAGGTTAAATAAATGCTATCAAATTTAAAAGTCATTTTTAAATTGATAGCTAACTAATAAATGGGAAAACGGTTTTTAATGATCAACTGGACTATGACATTATTGAGTTGAGGGGTACAAAAATTTCTGGGTATCTCTATTACATGCTAAAGGTTATCTATAAGGGTGTTATGTCTATCTTTTGATTTCCAGAGATGGTGTCGGTATGTGTACCCTCTTAAAAGCGAGGCGTTAGATTAGAAATTATTCCTATTTTTTCACCGTTACCATTATGGTCATTGTGGCGAAGCATGAATATACATATACAAGTCCTACATTAAGTTTTGTGTATAGCGAATATTGATTTACCTATATTCTCAAAAATAACCCTAGACCCGATGCTCAGAATCATTACAATATATGCCATCAATTATATAGCAACTGATATGGTTTGCTATTTTTAAACAAAATTAACGGATGATGTTTTATGGCGCAATATGTTTATACCATGAATCGCGTAGGGAAGATTGTTCCCCCTAAACGCTATATTTTAAAAGATATTTCTTTAAGTTTTTTTCCAGGTGCAAAAATTGGTGTACTCGGTTTAAATGGAGCGGGTAAATCCACTTTACTACGAATTATGGCGGGTGTTGATACCGAAATTGAAGGCGAAGCACGCCCACAACCTGATATTAAAATTGGTTATTTACCCCAAGAACCGAAATTAGATCCTAAACAAACTGTGCGTGAAGCCATTGAGCAAGCGGTTAGTGAGGCTAAACAAGCATTGGCTCGATTAGATGAAGTATATGCCGCTTATGCTGATCCTGACGCCGATTTTGACAAATTAGCCAAAGAACAAGCAGAGCTTGAAGCCATTATTCAATCGCAAGATGCTCACAATCTTGATAATCAGTTAGAGCGAGCCGCTGACGCACTACGTTTGCCAGATTGGGATGCGAAAATTGAAAATTTATCAGGTGGTGAACGCCGTCGAGTAGCAATTTGTCAATTATTACTTGAAAAGCCTGATATGTTATTAATGGATGAACCGACCAACCACTTAGATGCCGAATCAGTAGCATGGTTAGAACGATTCTTACATGACTACGAAGGTACGGTTGTTGCAGTAACTCACGATCGCTACTTCCTAGACAACGTAGCTGGTTGGATTTTAGAGCTTGACCGTGGTGAAGGAATTCCATGGGAAGGCAACTACTCATCTTGGCTTGAACAAAAAGATCAGCGCCTAGCGCAAGAAGCCTCGACCGAATCGGCACGTCGTAAATCGATCGAAAAAGAACTCGAGTGGGTACGACAAAATCCGAAAGGGCGCCAAGCAAAAAGCAAAGCCCGTCTAGCTCGCTTTGAAGAACTCAACAGTAACGATTACCAAAAACGTAACGAAACTAACGAGCTCTTTATTCCAGCTGGACAACGTTTAGGCGATAAAGTGATTGAAGTAAGCAATCTAACTAAATCGTATGGCGATCGTGTGCTGATTGATAACTTATCTTTTAGTATTCCTAAAGGGGCAATTGTTGGCATTATTGGTCCAAATGGAGCGGGGAAATCAACCCTATTTAGAATGCTATCAGGCAAAGAACAACCTGATTCAGGCACGATTACTTTGGGTGAAACAGTGCAACTTGCATCAGTTGATCAGTTCCGTGACAGTATGGACGACAAAAAAACAGTTTGGGACGAAATTTCAAACGGTCAAGATATTATGCGTATTGGTAATTTTGAAATACCAAGTCGTGCTTATGTTGGTCGTTTTAACTTTAAAGGTGTTGATCAGCAAAAGCGTGTAGGTGAACTTTCAGGTGGTGAACGTGGGCGTGTACATTTAGCTAAATTATTGCAAGTGGGTGGTAATGTATTACTACTCGATGAACCAACCAATGATTTAGATGTTGAAACGCTACGTGCGCTTGAAAACGCATTATTAGAGTTTCCGGGTTGTGCTTTAGTGATTTCGCATGACCGTTGGTTTTTAGATCGTATTGCGACCCATATTTTGGATTATCAAGACGAAGGCCATGTTGAATTCTTTGAAGGTAACTTTACCGAATACGAAGAATGGAAAAAGCGCACATTAGGTGCTGAAGCATTAGAGCCTAAACGTGCTAAATATAAACGAATCTCCAAATAGAATTAATTTTTATTTTATTCCGCCGATTTATATTGGCGGAATTGTTTTATCTTCTTGATAGCGATTTTAAATATTTTTCAAAATGTAATTATCTAAACTAACCTTTTAGATGAACTAATAATTCTCGAAAAAGTATCCATTAGCAAACGCGGTATAGCGTTTATACCACGTGATTTTGCATCATCACAAATGGCAATCGCAAGATCAGGTTTTGAACTTTTATGAATTGCTTTTTGAATAATTTGATGTACAGGCAGATCAATATGCTGTGTTGTATTATAAGCGGCAAGTTTATAGACATGACTAAAACCATGTTTAAATAAAAAGTTTTCAATGTCTCGCGCAGGCAAAACCGTTAAGTAATCATCAGGATTTTTATCTTCACCACATAACGATTTTACCGTATCGGCATATTTTTTACCCGCCATATCCCCATCAGTAATTACATACCAATGAATTCCCATTTTATTGGCATATTTTATAAGCGGTTTTAAACCACACTGAGCAAACTCAATAAGCTGAACTCCCTCTGAACTCAGATGATAACCACTTTGTTCAGCCAGTTCACGTAACAACCACACTTCGGTTTCGCCCTCGACTAACAACCAACATCGTGCAAATAAGGCATTTGATCGGCGATAAAGAATATGAAACGCAATACGGCGACTATCACTAACGCTTAATGAATGAGGTTCAATGTATTTGGCAATAATTTTATCTGGCAGACGAATTAAACGATAAAGGTTTTCTAATGAAAATAACGATACCAGATCACTTGAGTTAGACGTGATAATTTTTTGTGTAGGGAAGTTTTTTAGTAAGCGAAATGCAACTGATAAAATGATTGGATGTAACAAACTTTCAGGCTCTTCTAAAATTAAAATAGGCATTGAACTTTGTGAAAGTGAATAATTCTCTTTAGCATCAATAATAGAGCCGAAAATTCCTAAAAATACCGTTCGTAAATAATCATTATCAAGATTATCCAATACATCATTAATTTGTTCCAAAACATTCCAATCTTCTGATCTTGGTGTACTTTTGGCATTTTTTTGTTTGTAATGATTGCGGTGTGCTTGATCGACAAAATAATACTCTAATAATGAGCGTGCGGCTTGTAGGCCTCGAGCTAATTCATCTTGGGTTAATTCGGCTGAATGGGCTTTTAGTTGGTTTGAAAGTTGGCTAATGTAGTGTTCGGATAATGGTTCGTTAGTAACAGTTAATTGCTCAGGATTAATTGCATTTTTAAGTGTCATTACTGGATTTAGTTTGATTAATGTTGCAATTAATAATTTTTCGTTTTCTATATTAAAGGGATTGCCTTGTGCATTGAGCAATTTATGTTGTGTTATAATTTGGTTATTTTGTTTATTGGCAGAAATTTGATAAGTGATACGATGCAGATTATCTTGGTGTGATTGATACGAAACTGAGCGTAATGGTTGATAATCTTGATTATTTAATTCATGTAAGTGTGATTGGCAATAAGTGATTTTAATAATAATATTATCGCCATAACATTGGTATTGATCATGATAAAAATCGGAATCGACAAATTGATAAAACTTGTTATCTAGTGATAACAATTGCAAAGCGCTGATTAAACTTGACCGCCCCCAACGATTTTCACCCATTAGTACGCTAGAACTTGCATTTAATTTTAAAGATAGTTGACTAATACCTTTAAATCCGGAAATATCAATTTGTTCAATAAACATAGCGTATCCTTATTGTTAAAGATGATACTTTTCTGTCCTTTTACGAATTCGTTCAACTTTTTGATGCGTACTAGCAATTAACTTAGCTTCATTACGCAAAATCGTTTTTAAAGGTTGATTAAAATACACTTTCAAAAAACGCCAAATATCACGATCAGTTAGCCCAATATTCATGGCTGAAAAATAAAGCCCAATTAAATCTTTATCACGCCAACGAACAGGAACTGTTTTACGGATCTGAGCACGGTGTAAATCAATCACCGATAATTTTATTTGCTGATGATTTTCAAAAAGCGGAATATCAAGCAAAAAGTGACACAAATAACAATCACGATGATTAACCCCAGCGGCATGCATTCGAGCCACCATTTTTGCCAAATAAATAACTAAAGAACGCTTTATATGATAGCTAGGTGGGTTAGTTAACCATGGCTTGGTAAAATCTTCTAAACTCACAGTCGGGTTAAGATCTCTTGTCACAATAAACGAATGACGAGTCAGCGGATTCAGCCCCTTACGACCAAATGCTCGCCCATCCATCGTATTAACGCCAACTTGCTCCAAACGCTCAATCGCATCCCACTCTTGCTTAGCATCTAAAACAGGTAAACGTAACGAAATAAGATTCTTCACAATCTCTTTAATGGTTGTACCACGATGAATTTTAATAAAATACGATTCATCACCAAGCTCAAAATTCAACGTCTTACGTTGCTTAACCGCTCGATAGACTTTGCCTGATATTAACTCAACTTCCGCAAACGGATCTTTATTTTTCCACAAAGCATCAAAAGGGCATTTTAACTTCAACTCATTCATAATGATCACAACCTAAAATAATATCTGCGGCACGCTGGGCTAAATGATATAAATCAGCCGTTTTACCATAATGTATTGCATTGTTGTGCCATGTTAATAACTGATCGTGGTTTGTTATGGCATTTTGCAACGCTTGATTGAGATCTGCTTGTACAAAAGGTTCGGCAAGGATCACCCCAGCATTGGCATCATCAATATGATAAGCATAGCCCGAAGTGCTTGACACAATCACTGGCACTCCAGCGGCTAACCCTTCAATAAGCACCATACCAGCAGCTTCTTGTCTTGCAGGGTGCAATAGCAAATCTGCCGCAAATAAAAAGTCAGGGATATCATTACGGCCTGCAAAAAAACGTACTTGATACTCAATGCCGAGTTGCTTAGCCAGTTTTTGATAAGCTTCGGGATTATCCTGCCCCACTACTAAAAAAGTCACTTTTTGTTTTAAATCGCAAGGTAGTGCGGCAATGGCGGTTAAAGAACGATCTACTCCCTTACGCTTAAAATCTGATCCAATTTGCACAATCACAAAATTATGTTCATCAATTTGATTTGCTTGCCTAAATTGCTTACCTTTAGCTAGCGACTCATAATTGTATTGGCGATCTTGCGCAATACCGGGTGGCAAAAGGTAAAATCGAGACGGATCAGTATGATAATAGTGCTCAAAATCACTAATTTGCTGTTTTGTTAGTACCATAACTTTGGTTTGGCTATGTTGATTAAATACCGCATCTTCGAAAGCTAAATAGTGCTTACAGCGTTTTGACAATTTATACAAAAAGCCCTTGTGTGAAACCTTTTCGGCATAACAAGTATCACCTGCAAAATAAACATCCAAATCAGGCATTTTATTAAAGCCAACTACACAATCAACAGGATTTGCTTGTAAATGATCCTTCACCCAATAGTAATAAGATTGATTACGACTATGGTTGGATAAGCCCTTTTTAGGTACCCAAATAATGTCAAACCCACAAGGTACATCGCCTTGCCAATCCATGACATAAACACGAACATTATGTCCTCGATTTTGACAAGCTTTGGCTATTTGCAAAAAATCACGTTGCAAACCACCAAAAGGAAAATATTTATAAATACAAAAAGCCAGTTGCATGCAGATTGTCTCAAGTTTGAAAGGCGTATTATATACTTAGTATTTATTTGGGTGCAAAGTTTGATTTTTATAGACCCAAATTTGCTGTAAAATTTGGGTCATAGTGGCAGTTGAATAAGCATACTGTCATTTGTAAAAATAATTCAAGAGTCTATACCATTATAGTTTGGTTTTATTCTTAGTGTGGGTGCGTTACGCTATTGATAATCTCTCAAACTATAATAATTTTAAATGAAATTGTTAGCACCATTGAAAACGTAAAAAGAATGACCAAAAACAATAGAGAATAGCAAGGGACAAATAGATATATCTTATTTTTCTATTTTTTATAAAAAATAAACTCAAAATTAAGGGAATGGTAAGGATAAGAAAAATGTCTTCACTATTTCTTCCACCTAATGGTAACGTGCAAAGGTTGTCTGGATCACCTGTAAAAATCATCCATTCATATTTATTGGTTGAAAATAAATTAATAATTATTAATAAAAAGGCGAAGTGGATAAATGAAAGGATGTCCTTTTTCATAATCATTAAATCCACTTATGATTTAAAAAAGTAACTATCACCAATAGCACTACCTTGAGCACCAAACTGGCGTAAATTGTGATCAACAGCATTCATCGATTGCCAATGGTTTTCACACCAATCAGGGGCGAGTAAAGTTGGTTTTCTGGCATTAGCTGATATGCGATGATACAAAATATTGGCTGGAGTTTGGCGAATGATATCGCCAGCAATATCGACATATTCATCTAATGATAATACTGGAAGCCGCCCAGCCCGCCACGCTTTTGCCATAATACTACCTTCAACAATATGTAAAGGGTGTAATTTTAAACCGTCCACACCACAGTCGAGCACACGATTAAGGGTTATAAAGTTATCTTGTTTGGTTTCTTTCGGTAAACCAATAATTAAGTGAGTACAGACCTTAATGCCAAGCTTGCGTGCCTTTTGTACGGTTTGATAATAATCATCAAAAGTATGCCCTCGATTAATATCGTGTAAGGTTTTGTTATGAGCAGTTTGTAAACCAAGTTCTAACCAAACTTCATAGCCATTGGATTGATAATTCGCAAGCAAATCAAGTACTTCATCAGGAACACAATCAGGGCGAGTACCAACACAAAGCCCAACAATATCCGCACTATTCAGGGCTTCTTCATACATACTTTTTAGAATTTCAACCTCGGCGTAGGTGCTGGTATAAGCTTGAAAATAAGCAAGGTATCGTTTAGACTTTTTCATCTGTTGGGCTTGCGAGGTTAATTGTTCAGAAATTGATTTAACCTGAATAGATTCATCAATGATTGAGGCAACATTACAAAAAGTACAACCACCTTGACCAATAGTACCATCTCGATTGGGACAGCTAAAGCCACCATGTAAAGTAAGTTTATAGATTTTTTCGCCATAACGACGTTGTAAATCGGAACCGAATGTATTAACGACTAAATGAAGTTGCATTATAAACCAAATAAAATTTTTAATTATTTTAGCAATATGTCTTGTATTCCATATCTTATCCATAATACTACTTTTCAACAATATATAAATATTTTTTATAACTCAAAAAAAGATTGAAATTGATCTCTGATTAAGTAAGGGTAACTAGTGTTGTTTTTTACACTGTGATGTGCGGTAAGTTTAAGGCTTGTTGTAATTAATAACTAGGAGTTAACATGTAACTCACCAATAAATATGCTGAAGGTTATTCTGGTAAACGTTATTACAGTGGTTGTGAATATGTTGATGTTGTTGAAAAATTGACAATTGATCGTGCTAAATGTTTCTTTAAATTTATTTACATTTCTTTACAAAAAAGTCCGCCAAAAAACTAGCCAACTATTTTTTTTACGGCTA
>NZ_JBIDFE010000038.1:0-13151 GCF_046635605.1 Gilliamella sp. BG3 | reverse complement strand
TAAGTAAAGGTAAACGTTTGGTATCAACGTGTAGCATTTCTCCCGGATAGGTTTTGTTATAGCGTTTAGCTTGCCGTTTTAATTTATCTTCAATCGGGCTTTCTTTAGTACATTATAAATGGTAGGCCGACTGACCATAAAGCGTTTTGCCAAATCAGTGACCGTTATTTTTTCTTTATGATATAAGCGCCATATCTCTTGTCTGTGATAAGGCGTTAGTTTTGTTTTTTTTATGTATATTCATTACAGTAATTTCTCAAATTACTGTAAACAACGCTAGTAAATCCTACAATTAATGTATTATAGAAAAAGGTGACAGAATTAACTGTCACATATGGTGATTAAATATATAAAACTTAATCGGATATAAAATAATTAGTAGACGCCATCTAACCAAAAAATTACTCTATTGAAATTATTATATATTTCTTTGAAAAATACTGCTTCGATTTTTAACTGACGCTATTTCTACAAAAGACCTTCTTCTTTAAATTTGGCAAGTACTTCGCGACCTTTTTCAGATAACTCCAGTTTTTTTAAATAAATTTTAAGTCTATTTTCTGATGCTGTAAAAAAAACCTTTGAATATTTGAGCATTGAAGGTAATGCTTCATCAGGAAAAGGAATTTTAGGGTTATTATATTCATCTTCATCAGGATTATAATCATCTTCAACTTCACTTTTAATAATCATTGATAAAAATGCATCAAACGAATTTGCAACAAACTTCAGATTAGTATTTTGTTCTAGATAACCATTTTTTACAGACATATCAAAATAAAGATCATTAACTTCATGATCCCAATAATAAACTTCGCCATTTGGGCTTAAGCAAAGTAGATCGCCATAATTAAGTGTTGCTACAGCAAAATAATTCTCAGGTATTCTATTCAGATATGTATCGTTAGTAGCCAATAAATCTTCTCTAGATTCCTTTGAGAAGCCCAAAATAACCTCTAATGGCAATGATTCTCCATCACAATAAATACAGTAGTCAAAATTAACCTCAGTATCAAAAACAACTACATTATATTTTTTCAAAAAATCAATATAAGAATTGTTTGAATCTATTTTTAACTGTAACTTTGAAATACGTTTATCAATATTTTTTGGAACATTATATTTTGATTTAAGCATTCTAACTCCTAAAATATTGCTCATGTATAAGTATTAAGGCTTAGTCATTGTTGTGATTTATCTTTTTTTGTTATAAAAAATAAAATGATGAAACATTTTATATTAATACCAAAATTTCCATCTTTTTGATGTAAATTAAAATATTACATAGTGTATATATGTAATATTACCTTATCGTTTTAACTTATTATATAAGAAAAATAACCTTTTATTTGATATTGTTAATTTATAAATATTATTGTTAATAAAAACTGATTAATTTTTAAATAAATACGTATAGCCCAAATATAGAATCAAAAAACGATCATATTTATTGCTTATTTTTAATGATTATTTTTTTTAACCTTTTAATTTCATTAATTAATTTTGGAATATCTTGTCGTGCGTGTGCAATAAATTCTTGATCATCTATTGTTCCACCAATAAGTTCAATATTTTTTCTACGATTACATTCAGTTCCTGTGAGAATAAAATTTGAGCCACTAGTATGATCTCTACCTTCTACATATGATATCCATGGTCCCTTTGTTGCTTTTTCACATCGCTGAATTATTAGATTCAATTCATCATCTGATATTTTATTGTTATCTTGCATTAATGACTCCTTTTGAGGTTTGATTTGGTTATGAGTAGGTGTCATGGATCTTCAGATTGCTTCGTACATACCACCTCTATTATTTTGTTATTCTGGTAATATTGTTGCCTATATTGGACTGGCGATAACTTACCTTCAGTTGTGGTGTATACGATTATAATAAATTTAAATATATTCATAATGTTATTAGTCAGGTTCCTTATTCTAGTAACAACATGAATAATATATGTTTTAAGTGTATAAGAAAAGCTCAACGGCTGTATTATCGCAATAAGTAGCTTTTAGTATGTTGTTATGTGTTTGTTTATTGTTAATTCAACCTGTATTCAAAATTAGTAAAGTCGTGGGTAGATCACTTTAATAATACCATTTTTCCGTTCAGAAATGAGATACAAAACAAACTAATTTTTTATTAAAAAAACAAATCATCTTACTTTGTGTGTGGGTTTCATTTTGCATCTTGGTCCATTTATCGGTATAGTGATACTATCATTATTGTTTGGTTATAAATCATAAATATAAACGCCATGTCTGTTTATCAGAAAATTATTGTTATTGTTTTTGTTGGATTAATAAAGATTAGTTTTTTATATGCTAATGATAATCAGCAACTTCAATCTTTACGTCACGCTATTGAAGAACAAGAAAAACGTTTAGCACAACAAAAAGAAGAGCGTAATCAGTTGGTTAATAATCTTAAAGAACAAGAAACCAAAATAGCTAACCTTCTAACCTCAATTGAAAAGAATGACTTATCACTTAAGAAACTCGATCAAGAAATCAATAAGTTGATTGAACAAATTGATATATTAACTATAAAACAAAAACATCAACGAATTATATTATCAAAGCAGCTCGAAAGTGCATTTAAACTAGGCAAAACAACTGGTTTGGAGTTAATTTTTTCGGGCGAAAAGAGCGGACGTAATGATCGTATAATTGCTTATTACAGCTACATTAATCAAGCACGGCAACAGCAAATTCACAATCTTCAAGATACTCAAACCCAATTGATCGAGAAGAAAATTGAGTTACAAAAAAAACAAGTTTTGCATAAAGAATTACAAATTAAACAGAAAGAACAACAAGTAGGACTTGAAAAAAATCGTCAAAATCGACAAAACACGATAAATTCTCTTGAATCATTGATGCAATTAAATCAACAAAAATTAACCGACTTGCGTAATAATGAAGCTAAACTACAGGCTAAAATTGCTCAAGCTGAACGTAAAAATAGACGTATTGCAGAAGAAGAAGCAAAACAAGCAAAATATATTGAAGAAAAGCAGAATAATTCTCGTTATACTCCTAATCCTGATGAGCTAGCATTAATGGCTCGCGTAAGTGGTATTGGTAAGCCACAACATCAGTTTAATTGGCCAGTGAATGGTAATGTTGTACATCAATTTGGAGAATCACTCCAAGGTGAGCTACGTTGGAAAGGGATGGTGATTAATGCTAAAGATGGTGCTCAAGTTAAAGCCATTGCTGGTGGACGGGTCATCTTGGCTAGTTGGTTACAAGGTTATGGTTTTGTTGTTGCATTAGATCATGGTAAAGGTGATATGAGTTTATATGGTTATAACCAGCGTATTTTAGTTGAGGTGGGTGATAAGATTCATATTGACCAACCTATTGCATTGGTTGGTTCAAGTGGTGGGAAAAACATATCTGCTTTATATTTTGAGATTCGCCGTGATGGTAAGGCACTTGATCCGAGAGAGTGGTTAAAGTAATGCGTTGTTTTATTAACCTTTTTTTTATCATTTTCTTAGTGCTAAATTCCAACTATATATGGGCAGCAAAACTTGCAATAGTCATTGATGATTTTGGCTATCGCCAGCATAATGAAGAGCAAATAATTTCATTTTCTCCTAATATTACTATTGCAGTTTTACCAAATTCGCCTAATGCTAAACGTATTGCAACTATAGCCCATAATAATGGTAATGATGTGTTAATTCACTTACCTATGGCTCCATTAGGTAAACAGCCACTAGAAAAAGACACTCTATTTCCTTCGATGGATGAAGCTGAAGTAAACCGAATAGTAACAAATGCTGTTGAACAAGTGCCTTATGCTATTGGAGCTAATAATCATATGGGAAGTTTGATGACAGCAGATCTTACTGGTATGATAAAAGTTATGAAAGCATTAAGTCAATATTCGATGTTTTTTTTAGATAGTAAAACAATCGGTAAGACTCAAATAAAAAAAGCTGCTAGCTACTATAACATCCCAGTATTAACGCGTGATGTATTTTTAGATGCTCAACAAAAAGAAAGTGCTATTAGCTTGCAATTTGATTTGGCGATAAAATTGGCACGCAAAAATGGCGTTGCTATTGTTATTGGTCATCCACATCCACAAACAGTTAATATATTAAGGCAGAAGCTTGCAAATTTACCTTCAGATATTGAATTGACCAAGGTTAGTCAATTAATTACGGCAATACCAGCTTCAGCTAATCATAAAACTACACTAAAAGATATTTTTGAAAAATGTAAAAAAACATTGATAGATTATCGAATTTTTAAAATTGAAAGATAATCATCATTTTTTTTCTAAAGTTCGATGGCGAATTTTTACTTGTTTGTTTTGTGCTTTAAAAAATGCGGCTAATTGTTCAGCAATAAAGACAGAACGATGTTGACCACCTGTACATCCAATAGCAATGGTTAAGTAACTGCGGTTGTTTTTTTCTAATAAAGGTATCCATTGATTTAAGTAATTGGCGGTTTGATAGATAAAATTGGATACTTCATTGTGTTGTAATAAATATTCTTTTACTGGCTTATCTAATCCTGTTAATGGGCGCAAATTCACTTCCCAATGTGGGTTAGGTAAAAACCTGACATCAAATACAAAATCAGCATCAATGGGTAAGCCATGTTTAAAGCCAAATGATTCAAAAATAAAGGTTAATTCACGCTCTTTTTTACCTAAAATACGTGATCTTAATATGTCTGATAGTTCATGTACTGATAGGTCATCGGTATTTATAACTAGGCTTGCGTTAGATTTTAAAGGTTCTAGATATTTTTCTTCAAGATCTATTGCTTCTTCAAGAGAATAGTGTTGATTGGTTAATGGATGTATCCGTCGTGTTTCACTATAGCGTCGAATTAACGTATTACGACTACAATCGAGGAAAAGTATTTCAGGTGTCACCGATTCGGGTAAACGTTGAAATATATCATTATTAAAATCAAATTGTTCAGGCAAATTTCGAATATCAATGCTAACTGCAACTGGCGTGTTGTGGTTTTTTAATGAGTTGGCTAATTGAGGTAATAAAGCAACTGGGATATTATCAACACAATAAAATCCCATATCTTCTAGAGCGCGTAGGGCGATTGATTTTCCCGATCCAGAGCGACCACTTACTATCATTATAATCAAAATATTAACTCCAATATCATTAATGTATTAAGTATATACTGTTTACTTCTTGATAAGCAATTTCGAGTATAAATAAGTTTGCTAAGCAGTTTTAATTTTTTCAATCAATTGTTTTAGAGCTTGACCTCGATGTGATATTTGGCTTTTTTGTTCTTTTGTTAGCTGTGCTGCGGTGCAGCCTAGTTCTGGTACATAAAAAAGTGGATCATAGCCAAATCCCCCATCACCTTGTTCTTCATTTAAAATTAAACCATCCCATTTTCCTAAGCAGATGATAGGTGTTGGGTCGTTTTCGTGTCGCATAAAAACTAGCGCACAATAAAAGTAAGCGGTACGTTTTTCTTTTGGGATATTTTGTAATGCTTTAAGTAATTTTTGATTGTTACTTTTGTCGTTACCGTGTTCACCTGCATAACGAGCAGAATAGATCCCAGGTTGCCCATCAAGTGCATCGACCGCTAAACCAGAGTCATCAGCAATGGCGGACAGTCCAGTTAATTTGGCAGTGTGCCTTGCTTTTAAAAGTGCATTTTCAATAAATGTTAGGCCTGTTTCGTCGGCATCTGGTACATTAAATTGGCTTTGTGCAATAATATCAAAACCTGCATTAGCGAGTAATGTGTGCAATTCATTGACTTTGCCTTGATTATTCGTTGCTAAAACAATTTTTTGCATTTTAATTTCCTTTATATCAGTTGTTTATCTGACTGGCTTAAGCAGATTTTATATTCCTGTTTTTAAAAATCGGGTTCACAACTAAACGTCATACTTTCGCCTGTTTTAGGGTGGTTAATTGTTAGTAATTGAGCATGCAATAGCAGCCTTTTAGACATAGTAAAGGCTTCAGGGTGGGCATAGAATTTATCGCCTAAAATAGGGTGACCAATGGCTTGCATATGTACCCGTAATTGATGTGATCGCCCAGTAAACGGAAATAATTGCACTCGTGTTGTGTTGTCTGGATTGCGTGAAATGACTTGATACTCTGTCAGCGCATGTTTGCCATTTTCTAAATCGACCATTTGCCTTGGTCGATTGGGCCAATCACAAATTAGGGGTAATTCAACACGACCAGAATCTTGCTCAAGATGCCCATGCACTACAGCAATATAGGTTTTTTTAGGAATACGTTCACGAAATTGTTTTTTTATCTCTCGATCGGCGAGTTTAGAAAGTGCGGCAACCATGATACCACTGGTTGCCATATCTAACCGATGCACGGATTCGACGTAGCTATATTTTTGTTGCAATCGGTGAATAATACTATCAATAAATTGAGGTTTATTGCCCGAAACCGACAAAATACCTGGTTGTTTATTTACAACCACAATATGGTCGTCTTGATGCAAAATCGATAGCCAAGGTTCAATAGGTGGGTGGTATTCCAAAAGCATTTATGTGTGACGTTTGTAAAATAAAATTATCACACATTCTAACAAACTCAACAAAAAGTGCTAGTTTTATAAATAAAGTCATTTACTCCAGATTGAATTTTTTGAGGATAAAAAGAACTGAGATATTAATACAGCCAAACCAACAATAAAATAGCAAGCAAAAATAATAATCATCCATTGTGACATTTCAATTGTTAGAAACGTCCAAATTTTATCGGCACATGAACCATAAGCATTAAACAAACTAGGAAACCACGAATCTAATGGTAGCCAAGTAGGAAAGTGTACGTTAATTGAGCAAGTATCATTTAGATTAGGTTCAAATTGTAGATGAGCATGAAATGTTGCTAATGAAAAGCCTTTATAGGCGCTAAAAAGCCAAATGAAAATACCTATTAATCGAACAAAAATGTTGCGAGGAGCAATTATTCCAATAATGCTAGCCAACATGATACCAAAAATAGCGCAACGCTGATAAATGCAGAGAGTACAAGGCGCAAGCCCTAAACCATGTTGAAAATAAAGTGCGGTTATTTCAAAAGTAAAAGTAGAAAAGAACAATAAGAACCAAGCCAATCTAGCTTGGGAGTATTGATTAAGCAATGATAACATACTATTTTATTCCCTCATATTTCGCTATAATCTTTCTTCTTTAATTATATTGAATATAATCTATCTTATTTTTACTACGATAGTGTAGTTTATTTTTGAGTAATGTAAAACGATTTTATTTATTGACGGCGGATTAATCATTCCTTATGCACTCAACGGTTCCACATACAAAACTACAAGTCTCATTTGTTACTATTTCTGAGGAAAATGCGACACAACGTATTGATAACTTTTTAATCACCCATTTAAAAGGTGTGCCAAAAAGTATGATTTATCGCATTTTAAGAAAGGGTGAGGTTCGTGTTAATAAAAAACGGATTAAACCTGAATATAAATTAAATATTGGCGATGAAATTCGTATTCCTCCTGTTCGTATGACTGAAAAACCCACGCCAGAGATTTCGACCAAGCTTAATAAAGTCGCTGATTTAGAAAAGGCAATCATCTATGAAGATGAGGTAATGTTGGCAATTAATAAGCCATCGGGTATTGCTGTTCATGGCGGTAGTGGCTTAAGTTTTGGTGTAATTGAAGGATTACGCGCCTTAAGGCCTGAAGCGAAATTTTTGGAGCTGGTGCATCGCATAGATCGCGAAACATCGGGCGTGTTATTGATTGCCAAAAAACGCTCAGCACTAAAAGCGCTACACGAGCAGTTGCGCCTGAAGCAAATGCAAAAAAATTATTTGGCACTTGTTAAGGGGAATTGGCCTTATGAATGTAAAGTAATACAAGCCCCACTGCTTAAAAATGTATTAAAAAGCGGTGAGCGTGTGGTAAAGGTTGATAAAGAGGGTAAGCCTTCTGAAACGCGTTTTAAAGTTGAGGAGCGCTTCAATTTTGCCACTTTGATTAAAGCAAGCCCTGTTACAGGGCGTACACACCAAATTCGCATACACACTCAATACGCAAGTCATCCAATTGCTTTTGATGATCGTTATGGCGATAGGCAATTTGATGCGTTATTAGCTGATACTAAGCTTAATCGTTTATTTTTACATGCAGCAAGTGTAAGGTTTATTCATCCTAAAAGTTTGCAAAAGATGCAATTAAATGCACCAATGGATGATGTTTTGCAGGCTTGCTTGTCATATCTAAGAAAAGATAAATATGAAAAAACGGAATCTTAAAATAAAAAAGGTAGTTAGTACGAATGAAAGATATTAATTTATACTTAATTAGACATGGTCAAACGCAATGGAATATTAAAGATCAGATGCAAGGTTCTCAAAATTCACCTTTAACAGATCAAGGTATTTTGGGTGCTAAAGTGACAGGACAACATTTAAAAAATGTTCCTTTTATGCAAGCATACTCAAGTACACAACAACGAGCTATGGAAACTCGAGATTATATTGTTAAAGAAAATAATATAGTTATTCCTACTTTTGAGCTTGCTGATCTGCGTGAGATGGATTTTGGCATTTGGGAAGGCAAGAAAGTCCCTCAATTGAAAAAGGAGTTTCCAGAATTCACTACTTATTTGACAGATCCTGCTAATTTTGATGCTTCGGTCAATCAAGGTGAAAATTATTTTGATACCCTTTTGCGTATGAAGCAGGGGTTAAATACTATTGTAAAAAATGCACCTCAAGATACGGGTAATATTTTGGTTGTGTCACATGGAACGGTATTACGTATATTACTTTGTGTTTTAAATGGTGGTGATTGGCGTTTACATCGTGATGAGGATTATTTCCCTCGAATGTTAAATACTAGCATTAGTGTGGTTAATTATAAGCAAGGTAATGAACAATCTGAAGGGGCATTTACTGTAAAATTCTTCAATAATGTGGATCATTTAGCTGATAAATAAGTATTTTGTTATCTTCTCGACTAATGGGTGCGTAAATAATTAGTCGAGAAGGTTATTGTTAATAAAATTATCGTTTATAAGCTGCATAACGTTTTTGTAGCTGTTTTAATTGATTAATTCTTGCATCAATTTTGGAAATCATTGTCTGATCGCCTTTTGTTTGATTCTTAGCATTTTGTAGTAGTTGAATGGATTGTTGAAATTGACCTTCTAATGCAATTAATTCCGCTCTAGCACTCATTTCTTTTGCTCTTGCATGTAATCCCCCGTAAGCAGTAACGAGTAATTCCCATCCATTTGAGTCATCATTATGGTCAAAAGTATAGCGATGTAACAAGCTTACGGCTTGTTGATAGTTTTTGTTTTTTATATACGAATTAGCCAAGTTTAGTTGCAATGCAGAACTGTTTGGTGCTTTTTTTAATGCTGCTTGTAGGCGAGTTATTGCAGTGCTGCTATTGTTGAGCGCTAAATCAATATCAGTCATTAAATCAATATACCAAATATTATTGGGATCACTATCTAATAATGGCTGTAGTTGTTGTTTCGCTTTTTGATTATTTCCACTTAGATTATCAGCTAAAGCATTAGCATAAATAATAGCTGTTTTACTTTGTTCATTGTTTAGTTTTTTATAATCTTCAACTAATAGCTTTGAGGTATTTTTATTTTTAGCCATTAATATGGCCAATCGAGCTTTCGCTAAATAGTAGTTTAATGACGGAGATACATTTTTTTTGCTATATTGCAATGAACGATTTCGAATATCGGTTAATCGGCTGTTAGGTAATGGGTGAGTAAGTAAAATTTCGGGAGCTTTACTACTAAATCGGCTTTGATCGGCAAGTTTTTGTAGAAATTCTGATGAAGCATAAGGATCAAACCCTGCTTTAGCAAGCGTTCTTAAACCAACACGATCGGCTTCTTGTTCATTACTTTGCGTAAAACTAATCATATTTTGAGCTGATCCTGCCATGGTGCTTGTCATCGCCGCCATGCCTGCTTCGGGATTGGCTAATGTTAATAGTAGAGAGCCTAATGTTGCCCCCCAAACATAAGGGCTATTACGGTTTTGGTTTTCCATTGCTCTGGCTAAATGGCGTTGGGTGACATGGCCAATTTCATGAGACATAACAGAGGCTAATTGACTTTCATTGTCGGTGTCTAATATTAGTTTAGAATGAATGACGACATTCCCACCAAAAAAAGCAAATGCGTTAAGTACGTCACTTTTCATAATATAAAAATGGAATGGCGTTTTTACTGATTCTGATTTTGATACTAATTTTTTGCCTAGATCATTAATATATTGGTTTAAAACAGGGTCGTTTATTATGGGAGCACTTGCTCGTAACATTCGCATATAATAATCGCCCATTTCCATTTCTTGGCCAATGCTAAGCGTTGTGGCTGCCGCAGTACCAATATCAGGAAGGTTGATATTATCAGCATAAACGATAGATGTACTTTGTAATAATAATGAGGTGGATAATACCAAGGCAATTGTTTTTTTTAACATTATTCTAACCAATTAAAATAAGAGTTGCGTTGATTTATTCTAGCTGAAAAAAACAACAATATCACTTTGAATTTATAATTAGGGGTTTAACTTATTTGATGTAATGAGTGTTATGAATAATAATGTTTATTCTTGAATTGGTAAAATAACAACAACTATATTAATACGTTGTTGTTATTTTGATTTTTATGCTTGGATTTATTATGCTTTTTGACGGCGGTTTTGGATAAATTCAATGATATTGTTGACTTTCACCATTACTTTATCACCACCTGAACGGTGTTTGTATTCCACTTCTCCATTATCGAGATTGCGTTCACCAATTACGATAGTGTGAGGGATCCCGATTAGTTCCGCATCAGCAAACATCACGCCAGGGCGCTCTTTTCTATCGTCAAATAAAACTTCAATGCCAGCAGCTTGTAAATCAGCATAAAGTTTTTCGGCTGTTGCTTGAACTTTTTCGGATTTGTGCATGTTCATTGGAATAATGACAACGCTAAATGGAGCAATCGCTTCTGGCCATACAATACCACGATCGTCATGACATTGTTCAATTGCAGCAGCTACAATGCGGCTTACTCCAATGCCGTAACAACCCATAATCATAACGTGGTTTTGTCCATCTTCACCTTGGACTGCTGCTTTCATTGCTTGTGAGTATTTAGTACCAAGTTGGAAGATATGTCCCACTTCAATACCTCGTTTAATTTGTAATGTGCCTTTGCCATCAGGGCTAATATCTCCTTCAACCACATTACGGATGTCTTCAATGCGAGGTAAAGCAGTGTCACGTTCCCAATTGATATTAAAATAGTGTTTATGGTCAATGTTTGCACCAGCACTAAAGTCGCTCATAACAGCCACGTCACGGTCAATAATAACAGGCATATTTAAGTTAATTGGACCTAATGAGCCTGGCCCTGCATTCACAATCGCACGGATTTCTTCTTCGGTTGCAAATTCTAGTGGTGAGGCAACAATATCAATTTTTTCTGCTTTGATTTCATTTAATGTATGATCACCTCGAACCAGTAAAGCTACTAATTGATGACCACTCTTTTTCGTGGCTTTAACCATCAAGGTTTTTACGGTTTTTTCAATCGGTAAATTGAATTGTTCGACTAATTCGTCAATAGTTTTGGCATTGGGAGTATCGACTAACTCCATTGCTTTTGTAGGTTCAGCGCGTTTTTGTGTTGGTGCTAATGCTTGAGCCATTTCTATGTTAGCCGCATAATCAGATTCAGTTGAAAAAACAATATCATCTTCGCCACTGTCGGCTAATACTTGGAACTCATGTGACCAATTACCACCAATTGATCCTGTATCAGCACGCACCGCTCTAAAGTTTAAACCAGCACGTGTAAAAACTGCGCTATAGGCTTTATACATCTCATCATAAGTTTCTTGTAATGATTCTTGTGTAGTATGGAAAGAGTATGCATCTTTCATAATAAATTCACGTGAACGCATCACACCAAAGCGAGGGCGTACTTCATCCCGAAATTTGGTTTGCATTTGATACACGTTAAGTGGTAATTGTTTATATGAGCTAACTTCATTACGTAGTAAATCTGTAATGACTTCTTCATGAGTTGGGCCTAGAACAAAATCACGGTCGCCACGATCTTTAATACGTAATAATTCAGGGCCATATTGTTCCCAACGTCCGCTTTCTTGCCAAATATCAGCAGGCTGTACAACTGGCATTAATACTTCTATTGCACCGGCTTTATTCATCTCTTCACGGACAATATTTTCTACTTTTTTAAGTACGCGGTAACCAGTGGGAAGCCAGGTATATAATCCAGCAGCCACTTTGCGGATCATGCCTGCACGTAACATTAATTGATGGCTAATGACTTCAGCATCAGCAGGGGTTTCTTTTAACGTAGAAAGAAGATATTTACTGGTTCGCATAAATTTATCCTAAAAAATTTATTTATAAATATATATGATAAAAATGTGAGCTAGTTTAGCAGTACCAAGCGTAACACTAAAGTAATTTTATTGGTAATTATTGTGAATAATAAAGATTAATTGTAAATTATTAGCATTAGTAATTAAATGGAATTGATATGAAGAAATTAAATTTATCGCACTTCATTACTGCCTTTTTTGTGGTTTTGGTACTATACCAGCCAATTAAATTTATTATCTATCATTTTACTGATTTAAGTTATGATGAAATTTTGGATTTTGGTTGGAGAGGAGATGGTTGCGAAACTAAAGATGGCCGTCGGTTAGATTATATCGATTGTCCTTGTGGCACAGGATTAATAGAACCTGATGATTTTTATAAAATTAGTAATGAAGGAGATTTTTATTACAATGATAAGCTCTTGGGAAAAGTTATCCTAAAAACAAAGCCAAGTTATTTTTCTGGCGGTGAAATTCTAACAGGCGGCGAATTAGAAATTGAGAATTTAGAAACAGGAATAATTTGTTATTATGATTCAATTCTTGATTGAAATACAATCTTTAATATGTAGGAAAACACCCAGTTGTTTACACTTCATAGTTAAAATAATCCTCTAAAAACATTTAAGACATTTTACAGGAAACCGTTTTATGCGATTTTACGGTAATTTAATTATTAGGGACTGTTGATCTTTGCTGTACATAAATTACTCAACAATACATTGGCAGCCACATTAACATAAATGCCAGTG
>NZ_JBIDFE010000037.1:0-13396 GCF_046635605.1 Gilliamella sp. BG3 | reverse complement strand
GCCCGATGCCCGATGCCCGATGCCCGATGCCCGATGCCCGATGCCCGATGCCCGATTAAGTCCATATTTTATCATAACTTTATTATTCCTCATACTTATTTTTATTGATTTATTATTATAAAATAAACAATTAACATCATTTTTGGTAATTCCAAAATGGAACTATAATGTATAATAATTCAACTTTATTTTAGAATAAAAATTTCATTTTTCACCTACTTTTTTGTAAAGTTTTGTTAAGCATATAAAAATCCTTAACCAATCGAACCACTGTATGTGTGGTTAACTTTTCCTCTGTTTATAGAATTGGTAAGGTATTGATGCTACATACATTGGTTTTTATGGTAAGTTTTAATGCATTGAAATGCCGCTGTCACAACCTATAATTTTTTCTTATCATCATCAGTTATGCGTCTTCCGCTATTGTCATACCACCAATAATAAGTCGATTCAACTTTAAACGGATGCTGTGGATCAGCATTATCTATATTATTATAATTCTCAATCCTATCTAAATTGTTTGATGTATAAGTTACCACTTTAAAATCATTAAGCGTTAAATTACCATCAAATCCGTTCACTTCACTAGATTTTATAGTACCACTCACCTCACTATAAAAAACACCGTTGACAGTACAACCATGTTTATCTGCACTCGATAATGCCACCACTTGCTGGCATTCCTAGCAATGACCAGACTTGAAGTCGCTTTTAGTATTGCATTAGCTGAACTAACTATAGCCAATTGTGATAGTAAGATTAAGCTGGTTTTGATGCTAGACTATTTTACAATAAACTTCTTTCCCCAACTTTTTGTAAAGTCTTGTAGCCACGTTAGCTTTTCAATTTCATCATTAATAGATATAATCTATTTAATCAACTATATTTAACAACTTTTCTTTAATTTAAAGTAACGTATAGTATTTATATGTAAAAAACTTATTCGAGGTGAAAATGTATACTGTAATTTTTGGGCGTCAAGGTTGCCCTTATTGTGTTCGAGCTAAAGAACTAGCTGAAAAACTTTCTCAAGAGCGTGATGATTTTTCTTATCGTTATGTTGATATTAACGCAGAAGGCATTACTAAAGAGGATCTGTCTAAAAGTGTTGGTAAACCTGTTGAAACAGTACCTCAAATCTTTATTGATGAAAAACCAATCGGTGGTTGTACTGATTTTGAAGCTTATGCAAAAGAGCATTTAGGTTTATTTAAAGAATAATGTAAACGAGTGTATTAAATTCAAGCCACCATTTGGTGGCTTTTTAATATTTACTTGTTATTAACGACCTGGTAGTTTTTTCCAAGTTACCTCGTTACGTAAATAAGTTGGTTCTACTTGCTCAACATTAACTACTTCATTCTTTAACCATTTATTCTTAGCAAGAACGACTAGATCCTGTGCGTGAGGTAATAAGATATCACTCTGTCTTATTCCTTTAATCATATCTGGATAAGTTTGCCAACCAGAGCCAGCACAATAACTATCATTACCTATATTTTCCACTTTTTCTATTACTTTTTCAGGTGCAATAACACATTCTGAAATAACTGTTTGCCATTGATTATTGCTGTAAGAGTATTGTCCTAAATAGACTTCACCCATTCTGGCATCAATTGTAGCAATGACTTTTGTGGCTTTTTGTGTTCGATATACACCTTGAGCCAAGGTCATCAACGTTGAAACTCCTATCATTGGTTTGTCAATGCCTAATGCTAAACCTTGTGCAACACCAATGCCAATTCTAACGCCAGTAAAACTACCAGGTCCTTGTCCAAAGGCTATGGCATCAACTTGAGCTAGTGAACAATCTGATAGTGCAAGAAGCTTATCCACCATTGGTAATATTTGTTTAGTATGATCGCGTGCTGATATGATGAAATCATGAGTGATTTCATTACGGTAAATTAAAGCTACCGAACATGCTTCTGTTGAGGTATCAATAGCTAAGATAGTACTCATTTCTTTTCCAAAATATTTAAGTTTATAAGTTAGTTTTAGATAATAAAAAATTAATAACTTTATTTACATCTCGTGTTCTTGGCGATGGAGGTAAACTATTAATAAAGGTTGCGCCGTAAGGTCTCATAACCAAGCGATTGTCACAAATAATAATTGCTCCGCGGTCATTATGATGGCGAATTAATCGACCTACACCTTGTTTTAAAGTAATAACAGCTTCAGGTAATTGCACATCATTAAATGCATCTCCACCTTGCATTTGGCAATCCTCCATACGAGCTTTTATTAAAGGATCGTCTGGAGATGTAAATGGTAATTTATCTATAATAACACAAGATAAGGTATCGCCCCGAACATCAATACCTTCCCAAAAACTACTGGTAGCAATTAATAAGGCGTTTCCGCTATGTATAAATTGCTCAAGTAATTTTACTTTGCTTGTTTCACCTTGTACTAATACTGGTAATTTGGTGAGTTCTTTAAACTGTTTTGCTAAAGCATTCATCATGGCATAAGAAGTACATAGGAAGAAACAACGACCATTGTTTGCTTCAATAACTGGCAATAATATATCGACCAATTTTTCAGCATTACCTTGTTCATTAGGAGAAGGAATATAACGCGGAACACACATGACAGTTTGATTTAAATAATCAAATGGGCTTTCTAAAATAAGGGACTCGGCATTTGTAAGACCAAGGCGCTTAGTAAAATAATCTAATTTATTATCAACAGACAAGGTTGCCGAGGTAAAAATCCAACTACCTTTACGTTCTGCTAATAGTTCAGAAAATTTATCGGCCACTGATAATGGCGTTATCGCAAAAACAAAATGATTATAAATACATTCATACCAATAACTAAATCCAGTTACATATGTTTCACTTAATTTTTTTAATAAGCTGATGTATTGATTTACTCGTTCAAAGCAGTTATCTAATGCTGTAGATCGCCCTATTGCCAACATTAAAACCTCACGACAAAAATCTAATGCATCATAAAGATAAGATAACTCTTTTTTTATTGCTTGCTGTTTGAATAACACTCGCAAATTACCTTTAGGTGGTTGCTGATTAATTGCAATACGCAAATCTTGAACACTTTTTTGCAATTTATCTGCACACTGCTGTAGCTGAGACATATCTTTTACTTCAGTGCGATAGCTAAGTGTTATCTCTTTTGCAAGTTCTAGTAGCTGACGACTAGTTAACTGTTGTCCAAAATAGTGACAAGCCAGATCTGGTAACTGATGGGCTTCATCAAAAATCATTACATCAGCCTTAGGAATAAGCTCACCAAAACCTGTATCTTTTACCACAACATCGGCTAAAAATAGATGGTGATTAACAACCACAATATCCGCATTTAAAGCACGCTTACGAGCCTTAACAACATAACAATCATTATAATGTTCGCAGTCACTTCCAAGACAGCTTTCGTTTGTACTGGTCAATACTGGCCAAATTGGGTTTTCTTCCGTAACAGTTATACATTTGCTAATATCTCCATCTTTGGTTTTAATTGACCAATTTTTGACACGAACTAAATCAACACGTAAATTTTTATCAAGATCTCCGGCAGCTGCATATTGATTATACAATCGTTCTAAACAAAGATAATTCGACCTACCTTTAAGAAGAGATATTTTGCCAGTGTAATTTAATGCTTTTTTTATTATTGGTAAGTCTTTGCTGAATAACTGTTCCTGTAAATTTTTAGAGCCAGTTGAAAGTATTACTTTTTTATCACTACGCAGTGCGGGTACTAAATAAGCAAAAGTTTTACCTGTTCCAGTTCCAGCCTCAACAACAAGAGCATGCTGTTTTTTTATTGATTCAGAGACTTTACTTGCCATATTGCGTTGTGGCTCTCTTGCCACAAACCCATCTATAGCCTTAGCAAGTAAACCATCCTCTGCAAAATCATCAATCACTTAAATATACCCAATAAAAAGCTAAGTTCAACACACCAATAAAATTAAGAAAATATATTCTAAGAAAAATAAAATGTTATGAAAATATAATGACTCATTTCAAAAATGAGATGAATTTATTATTGCTGAATTGAATAATTAAAAAAACTTAATATACTATATCAATTAATATTTTCAAAATATAGGTATCTACAAAGCATAGTATATTAACTACTTGAAACTGCCAGATATAGCATAAAAATTAAAATTTGAGTTTTTATTTATTACCAATTTTATTAACAGTTAATTAAAAATAAATTATTGCATCATCCTCTTTTACAATTATGATCATCACAATATTACTATTTTGTATATTAATTAAGTGAATTTATCCTAAATAAGGTGATATACATCTGCTAAATTCATCATTGTCTACTTTTGCTAAAAAAGTTTTATAAAATACAATTTGTTTCGCATTCGGATTATTAGGAGACCAAATTTGATCATAACAATATGGTATTTCTACTAATAGATTATTTTTTTTCAAATAGGAACTATCTACCAAATTATTACACGTTTGTCGGTAATAGTCTTTCCATTTTTTACGCATTATTAAATTAAAATCGTCTGTTTGTTCAAATAGATTTGATTCTGAATAAATGGTTAAACATGGTTTATTGAATGCTGCTGTAATATGCACTATAGAAGTATCAACAGTAATAACATATTCAGCTTTTTTGATTAAAGCAATGACATCTAAAATGGTGTTTGATTTAAATATTAATCCTAAGTCAAGTTTAACATTTTTAAGTTTATTGGGTTCACCAATAAAAATAATTTTATGATCTGGTTTGTTTTTTTTCATGAGTGAAACAATATGCTCCATTTGCCATTGAGACAATTCACGCTTTCTTGCTCCACCAAAAGGGTTAATAATAACAAATTTATCTATATTATTTTCTAATATAAAATCATCAACATTTTTTTTATTATTATCTAAAGTATAAAGATCATAGTTTTCACCATAATTTTTAATGTTCATATACTCATATATTTTATTTAATTGATTAGTAATATGAACATTATTATAATAAGGAATTGAAATATTATATGATTTTACATTACTTTTATTAAACCCCATCAAATGAGTTGAGTTAGTAAATGCACAAAATATAATTTTACGCATTTCAAATGAATAAAATGGTCTTGTATCAATTACTAAATCAAAATGATGCTTTCTGATTTTTTGTATAGTTTTAAATAAATCCTTTAATGAATAATCATTATAACTAAATGTTTCTATAACATTAGGATTATTTTTAAGAATTTCTAAACTTGATTGTTGCGAAGAAACATAAACATCATAACCAGCTTGAGCAAGATTTTTTATTAAAGCGGTAGTTACAACCATGTCGCCAATTTTATCATTACGAGCTATTAAAATAGTTTTTATTTTTGACAGTTCAAATATCGTTTTTCTTTTAGGAAAGAAACACATTAGAATTTTATTTAAAAAGTTAAAAAAATATAGTTTTATTTTTTTTCGAATAAACTTTAATTGCCAAGAAAAATGACTCATAACTAGAATTCCTATGATATTTTATTTCTTTTTTCTGTATTTTAATAATAAGTATTGAATGAAAAATTTTATTCCTTTATAAAAGTCACCTTTTCTAAAGAATGATTTCGCATATATACGATAGTCATTAACTCTCATTCTAGGTAGATAACTTTCTAAAGGTTTATTAGCCCATGGTGTAAAATGCTTATAAAATACATATAAATTTTGTGCTATTCCTTTATGTTCTTGATACCAAGGTTTTCTAGCACCAGTAAAGTGGATAAAAAATGGTAGAATATCTTCATTATCAAAGATTTTATTCTTTTCTGTTTCAGTCATCCATGTAAATAAATAATTCCATCTACAATCAATATACTTAACTTTATTTTGAAGAATAAGATTTAAGGCATCCTGATCAGGGTAAACAAGTCTATATTGTTGCGGATTTAACAAAACTAAATTAACTTTATTTTCTATGTCAGAATCACACCAATTTTTTGTATTAATATAGAGAAAACCGGAATTAAAATAATTATCTGAACTTAACTCCAAACGAGTAATATTTTTTTCAATATTTTTTGAAACTAGAGAGTCAGAGACAACAGCACAAACCACTGAATCAATATCAATCTGATTAATTAATGATATATCACGAAAACATAATATATCAGCATCCAAATATATAAATTTATCAACTTCATTCTTCAGTAATCGAGGCACAAGAAGTCGAATATACATTGATCGATTGATATGCTGTAATTGGTGTTCAGTTTGGTATTTATCTAATTCATTGTTTTCAATAAAATAACTTTTAATAGAAACATTCAATTGTTGTAATTTATGAACAGCTTCTTTTGGAACATCATAAAGAAATACATGAAATTGAAGATGGTTACCTAAATTATTTAATTGAATTGATTTTATTGCTATAGCTACATATTCGAGATAATTACCATCAGTACAAAAGGCTATATTTATCACTTCATTTTTCATATAAATTCCTTGTTATAGCATTAACAATAAATTACTGTTTATATATTGAGTTATTTTCCAGTTTCACGCCTGATATATCGATAGTACAAACTACCCCAAAACCAAATAACTAGACAATTACTTTTTATTATATTCATTTTTTTGATATCACTTTTTGGTAAGTACTTTTTATTTACCAATTTCATATCACTAGTAAATTTAAGATCTTTATTTAAATAATAATAAATTTTTTTATAATTAAATTTTTTTAAATATTCAATAAGAAGTCTTACTTTTAATTTAATTACTATAGATTGAACTCGCTGGTGAATCTCTTCTTTGTCGTTTTTATTGTAATTATGCTTCAAATAAAACTCAATTCGTTCCCAAGTTACTATATTCTGTAAATATAATTCAATAGTAGCAATTGAATTTGTTACTGATTTTTCTCTATATAAATAGTTGAATAAATGTTCTTTAACTACAGCAACTTCGCATTGGCTTATAGCTTTAATAGTAAAAAAAATATCTTCACAAATTTTAAGATCAGTATCAAAAGTAATATTTTTATCGATTAAAAAAGAACGCTTAATTAGCATGCCTGAAATATGAAAACTTTTTTTGATAAAACTATTAAGTATATTTCCCTCTTCAAAAGGTAAATATTCTTTAATACTTTCATTCTTTTTTACTCGATAAAAACCACAATAAACAATGTTAAAATTGGTTTGTTGTTGGCGAATTAACATTTTCTCAAAAAAAGAAGATTCATAAGTATCATCACTATCTAAAAAACAGATAAACTCACCTGACGCATATTTAAGAGCATTATTTCTGGCAGCAGACACACCACTGTTATTCTGATGATAAACAATAATTTTAGCATTTTTTTGTTGGTATTCATCTATAAATATACCTGTGTCATCAGTTGAACCATCATCTATAATGATTATTTGATAATTTTGATACGTTTGCTCTTCTATTGATTTTAATGTTTTTTCAATAACATCTCTTGTATTGTATGCTGGTATAATTACGGATATAAGAGGAGTATTATTCATATATGCCTTTAGTAACTTTTTAATTATAAATATATTGATTATCTAAAACTACTTATTAGGATAAATATAAAAAAATGATCATTGTTTGATTATTTTTTAAATAATTTATGTTTTAAATATAACAAGTAGTAAAGAAAAGCACAGATATATTTTCTTTGAGTGATTAAAAATTTAGCATAACGTCTGGTTGTAGATGGGGAAAGATTATTTGCTAAGGCTAGCTTGGCTTGATACCAAGGTGAGCCATCAATAAAATTTTGATAAATTGATGTCAAATAGAGTTTAAACCAAGGTTTACTTCCCGAAGTATAATGTATAAAAACTGCACCCTTTTCAGCTTTTTGCTGATCCTCATGGCCGCCAACACTTAACAAAGTAAGACAATTATATTTTGTGGGTAAGTAATAAATATTATTACTTAATAAAATATTTAGCACATCCTGATCGGGAAATTTATAAGCAATCCCTTCATTTAATAAATTAAGTGCTTTTTCTGTGATATTAGCCTCATTCCACTTTTTCAAGTTGTATAACAAAACTCCAGAATTAAAATAACTACCATACTCAATTTGAAATTTTTTACATTGGGAATTTTGTGTATTTTCAACATCAGGTACTGCAGCAATAACTTTACCAGCTATATTTAAACTAAATAGTTCATCCAATGATGCCAAACATAAAGTATCACTATCAACATAAAGTAATTTAGTAACTTCTTTAGGAATAACTAATGGAGCAATAATTCGCAAACAAGCAGAAATAGGAAAATATTTTGTATTGTTAGCGTGAATCTTAAATTTATCATTCAGATAGTATTGCGTTATTGAAACATGATTTGATGAAAGCTGTTCTATTTTACATTTATTATCATTTGATACGTTTTGCATAAATAAATGAAAATGTAATTTTTTATTTGGATTATTGCTAATAATAGAATACATATTAACGCCAGCTGGTAAAGCATAATTATCATCAAAGCATAGCAAAATATGCCATTGTGTATTAGTATCATTACTTTCATTATCAATAATAGTTTTTTTACCTTCTATGAACTTAGTTACATCTATCATCTATAATAACCACTTTGAATTATTTAAAAATAACCTTCTATATATGTTTTGTACATATAGTCTTCATTATTACTAAATTGTTGAACAGTCATGAAATTTTTCATAATTGCGTTTTTTCTGGATATATAATCAGCTTCTGAACATTGTTTAATAATATTTTCGATGTTATCAATTTCGCTTTCTTTAACTCTAATGATACCATCTTCATCGAAAAATTGATTTATTTTACTAGCACCTATATAAATAGGCACAGTTTGTGTGGCAAAACAATTTGTCAACTTTTCAGTAAAACAATACCCAGATATTTCATTTTCAAACACAATAGAATAACGGTAATCTTTCAATGTTTCATAAGGATTAACAAACTCTCCACCATCAAAAGTTCCAAAAGTATCAACCTTAGGATGATTTTTTAATTTAATCGCAGTTAAAATTCTTTTTAGATGCAATTCACATAATTTTTTATTTGACGATAATATTGAGATATCTTTATTTTTTTCATAAAACAAATTTTGTTGAAATATCTCATCTAAGTTCGGTAGCATTACAAAATCACCAGAAAAAAGCTTTATATCGGCACAAAAAGGAACAAATCTTGCATTAGGTATTTCATTTAGAAGTTGTTCATCATAAGTAAAAATCAAATCAAAATCTTTTTCTAATCCACTATATTTTTGAAATATCTCATAACTATCAGGCTTTATACCTTTAGTTTCAACCAAAGCACCAAAACGGCCTGTTGGAGATCCCATTGTCTCCAACATACGTCCATGAGTATAAAGATGCAATGGAAGTTCAAAATTATATTTATCCCAATATATCAGATTACTTGTTTGTGAAGATGCATTCGGTTTGTAATTATCCCTTAAAAAAATAACTCTTAATCTTTCTCCCTTTTTATTATAAATTTCAGGCTCAACAGGACATAATCGAACATTATGCTTATAAATAGGAATATAAATATCTTGATATACTTTAGCTTTCTTTTTAGACAAAATATACGGTGGAGTGCTACCATACTTTTTGGTTAGAAAATATTTCTTTTTTTTATCTTTCACAAATAAACAAGCACAATCTGTAACAATTCTTTTAAAACTCATGTAATATCTTATCTCCTAAATTGCCTATATTCTATTGAGTTTAATAATGATTAATGAACTATTTCTTATAACAACATTACAGCTTATAAATGATTTGCTTGATATAATTTATTATAAACACCATCTTTTAGAAGTAATTCATGATGTGTTCCCTGTTCTATAATCTCTCCGGCATCAATAACTAGTATTTCATCAGCATTCTCAATGGTTGATAATCGATGTGCAATAACAATTGAAGTACGCCCTTTTTGTAGTTCAGAAAGCGCTTGTTGTATTGCATATTCCGATTCAGTATCTAAGGCTGATGTTGCTTCATCTAAAATCAATATAGGATTATCACGTAATAGCGCTCGAGCAATTGCTATTCTTTGCCTTTGCCCTCCAGATAATAGTATTCCACTTTCTCCCACTTTAGTATTAAATCCATGCTCACTTTGCATTATAAAATCATAAGCGTAGGCTTTTTTTGCAGCTTCTTCTATTTGTTGTTGTGTATATTCACCAATTCTTCCATAGGCAATGTTATTAGCAATTGTATCGTTAAAAAGATGAATGTTTTGTGATACTAAACCTATTTGATCACGTAAACAATGTAATGTAAAATCATTAATGTTATGTCCATCAATTAAAATTTGTCCTTTAGGTACATCATAGAAACGAGTAAGTAAGCTTGCTATTGTCGTTTTTCCTGAACCGGAGCGACCAACTAAAGCTATTGTTTTTCCTGAAGGGACAGAAAAACTAATGTCTTTAAGAGCTGGCTCTTTTCTAGTTTCATAACTAAAAGTAACGTGATCAAATACAATATTTCCTTTTACACGATCAACACTAATAGATCCATTATCTTTTTCTAAAGGTTGTTCAAAGATTGCAAATAAAGTTTGACAAGCAGCCATTCCTTTTTGAAAATTTGCATTAACACTGGTTAAATTTTTAATAGGTTGCATTAATGCTACTAGCGATGAAAAAACGACAGTAAATTCTCCAGCTGTAATATTTAAATCAGGATCACTTGCGGTTAATAACACAAAAGCAATAGCAAATGAGATCACCAATTGTATTATTGGCGTTGATAGTGCGGAGATAGAAACTAAACGCATTCCATCACGGCGAAATTTATTGCTAACTTTTTCAAAATTTTTTGATTCTTCATTCTGTGCACCAAAAACAATAATTTCCCTATATCCCTTTAGCATTTGCTCAACTGCCATGGTGACATTTCCCATAGAATTTTGCATGTTTTTTGCCAATTTTCTAAATTTTACTGAAATAAAAGAAATTAATCCAATTACAATAGGAGTGACAACAAGTAAAGATAGTGATAATTGCCAACTATTATAAAACATTGTATAAAATAGCCCACATATAAAAGCTGATTCACGAATTATTGTAATTAAAGCATCCGATGAAGACGCTGCGACCTGATCTGTATCATATGTTATTCGCGACAATAACCTTCCTGTTGAGGATTGATCGTAAAAACTTACAGGTGCATCAACAAAATGTGCGAAAAGCCTTTGTCGAATGCGCATGACAATTTTACCAGAGATCAATGCTAATAATACAGAATAACCATAATTAGCAATACCACGAATAAACACTAAACCAAAAATATAGATAGGTGCCATATATAAAAACTCTCGGTCATTCATTGAAAAACCAAGATCAAGTAAAGGGCGTAATAGGCCTATTAATGAAGTATCGGCAAATGCACTAATTATTAACAAAATTATTGATATAAATAATACTAATTTATGTTGAGCAATATAGGGCCATAACTTAGTAAAAGTACACCAAGTTGAAGAGTCCTTATCAATATTGATACTTTCTTTATGATTATTTTGATTCATATTCATTATTTAATATATTATGATTTGAATTGCATTTTATGCATTAAGGCATAAATACCATTTTGTTCAATAAGGCTATGATGATTACCATCTTCTACAATTTCACCATTATCAATGACTAAAATTCGATCCGCTTTTTCAATGGTTGATAATCTATGAGCAATAACAATCGAAGTCCTATTTTTTTGTAAAACTTCAATGGCTTCTTGTACTAACCTTTCAGATTCATTATCTAGTGCTGAAGTCGCTTCATCCAAAATTAAAATTGGATTATTACGTAACAAAACTCTCGCAATAGCAATGCGTTGCCGTTGTCCTCCTGATAATAAAACACCATTATCACCTATTTCCGTATCTATTCCATTTTCTAGTTTATTTATAAATTCCATGGCATTAGCCAATTCAGCAACCTTAATTATTTCTTCTTGGCTATGTAATCCTTTTTCACCATAAACAATGTTATCTGCAATGGTACCATTAAATAAGTGCACTCGTTGAGAAACATACCCTATATGATTTCTTAATGACTTTAAGGTATAATCTTTAATATTAATACCATCTAAAAGTATTTCTCCTTTTTCTAAATCATAAAATCTTGGAATCAAACTTGCAATAGTTGACTTACCTGCACCTGATCGCCCTACTAAAGCAACCGTTTGACCAGCTTTAATTTTAAAATTAATATTATTAAGTACAGATGTACTGGTTGTAGGGTATTGATAGGTCACATTTCTAAATTCAATATTTCCAGTTATATGATTTGCATCAATTGTACCTTTATCTTCTTCAAGTGGAGCTTCTAAAAGCCCGAACAATGATTCACACGCTACAGCACCTTTTTGTAATTCAACATGTAGACTTGTTAACTCTCGCAAAGGGCGCATTATAGCTATCATTGCTGAAAAAACGACAGTAAAAGAGCCAGGAGTAATATCTAAACTCCGACTTGCAACAAGATATAATATTAAGGCTAGACCTAAAGTTGCAATCATTTGAATGATTGGTGTTGATAATCTTGAAACCATTTCAATCTTCAACATATCTCGCCGAAAAATATTAGTAATTTTATTAAAATTATTTTTTTCATACTCTTTAGCATTAAAAATTAAAACATCTTTATGGCCTTTTAACATTTCATCAGCCGAAGTTGTTATTTCACCCATACCTTTTTGCATTGACATTAATGTTTTTCTAAATTTTTTTGCAATAAATTGAGCAACACCAATTATTAATGGTATAAGAAAAATTAGCACTAATGCCAATTTCCAACTGCCATAAAACATAACAAAACATAAACCAATCGCATAGGTTATTTCACGAACAAGAATAATTAAAGCATCGGATGAGGCTTTAGAAAGCATCTGAGTATTATAGGTAATAATGGAAACAAGATCTCCCACAGAATGTTTATCATGAAAACTTACAGGACTTTTTAGCAAATGATTAAATATCATTTGCCTAAATTTAGTTATAACTTTACCAGATAACCATGAAAGACAGTATGTAGAAGCATAATTTGACAATCCACGTAATGCAATCAAACCAATAATTGCTATAGCAATGTAAACTAACAAAATGTAGTTTTTATTCATTAAACCATTATCTAGCAACGGTTTGGTTAGAGATATTAAGGTCGAATCTGTAGCTGCATTTAACAAAAGCCCTAGTATAGCAACAAATAAAGCTTTTTTATATTGTTTGACAAATGGCCATAGTTGTATAAGCGCAGTCAAAGAATTATATTTTTTGGGCATAATAATTTTTACAAAATAACAAATTTTATAGATTATACTATAAAAAAGCCGTATTGATTAAATTATTGAACTATTATCTGATCCTCGCCAAAAAAGTGGACAAAAGTCACCTCTATGATATAAACAAAAATCATAGGAGACAAATATCATGGTC
>NZ_JBIDFE010000036.1:0-13685 GCF_046635605.1 Gilliamella sp. BG3 | reverse complement strand
ATTTATAATACCGAAAGACCACATGAGGCATTAAATAACATGACACCGATTGAGTATAAAACACTAAAACAAGCAGCTTAATTTTCTACGTGAGTTGTGTACTAAGTTTGGGGCATTTACAAATATAAATAAAAATTAACGCATTATCACTGAAAAGAGATATGGCGTTTTTTATATCATAAAAAAAGAAAAATAACTGTCACAGATTTGGCTAAGCGCATAACAAAATTTATCAAGACGAAATACTACATGTCTGCACCAAACATTTACCTTTACTTAAAAACGAAAGCAAACAAAAAATGTGAGAATATTTATTCGTTGCTATTAATGATTTTTCACGCACTCGCTATACAGGCATTTATTCCGATAAATCCCAATTTAGCCCGGCACTTTTATAAAAGATGATGTGTTAAGCAAATGTCCTTACCACTAAAGGTATTTATTTGGAATCAGCAAGTAACTAGCGATTCAAAAGATAGGAGTATAAAACTGAGAGAAAGTTTTTTCTTATTTAGGTGCAGCTGATCAATATAAAAAGGAACTTATCGTAAAATATTTATCAATATTATGTTTGCTAAGATCATTTTCCTAAAAAACTTATTGCTTTCTTTAATTGGAAAAAATTTACTGGTTAAATTTTAAAATTTAATAATGGTGGGTCGTGAGCGATTCGAACGCTCGACCAACGGATTAAAAGTCCGCTGCTCTACCGACTGAGCTAACGACCCATTTGATAAGAACTACTATGCGCTTAATAGCTGAAACGATAAGTAATTTCGGGGTGCTATAATACTTATAATTGTATTACTACGCAACCACTTTATTGCTACATTTTTCTAATAGCTGATTATTTATACATTTCATTTTAGTGACGCTAACTTTTTATTAGCAAGCACTACCGCATTCTTATCTTTTGGGTATTTATTCACTACTTGTTGAAAAACAGTTTTAGCTTTTTTGGTATCTCCTTTATCAAGTAAAATTAACCCCACTTTATAAAGACTATCAGCAGCTTTGGAAGAAGACGGAAAATCTTTTACTACAGTAGCATAATAAAATGAAGCATCATTTTTTTTACTTTGTTTATATAAAAGCTGACCTAGCCAATAGTTAACATTAGCTCGATAACTAGACTTTGGATAAGATTTCAGATGTTTTTTAAAGGCATCAATAACCTCGTTATTTTGCTTGCCTTCATTAACAAATCGGATTATAAAATTATAATCCGCTTTATCATCGCCAGTAGTTACCCATCCAGATAAATCTGATGAAGATTTGGACAAAGTAGGATCTGAAGATGTTTTTGAACTATATCCTTCTCCTTGTAAATCAAAATCGGTATTTGAAGAAAATCCTGAACTATTAGTCATTTGTTGAAGAATCATTTTCTGGCGTTCAATTATCTGATTAAGTTGATATTTTGTCTCTTCTAACTGACCACGAAGAGTATCTACATCTGCTTGCAAATCGCTAATTTTTTGTTGGTTTTCAATCAATAGCTGTCCTTGTGCTTGAACCGTTTGATCAATGTCGGAACTACTTGCTGCACAACCAGTAAATAAAAGGAATAAAAGTAATGTGAGTATTTTTTTATGCATATTATATAAGACTCAGTGTAAACTTAAAATTAAAAACGGCTGAATAATCAGCCGCTATAAGATGTTATTAGTATCCTACATAGGTTACTACTGCACGACGATTTTTAGCATACGCTTCTTCATCATGACCTAACACAGCAGGTTTTTCTTTACCATAAGAAACGATTTCCATTTGACTTGCAGAAGCACCGTTACCTTGTAAATATGATTTAACTGCAGCAGCACGACGTTCACCTAATGCGATATTATATTCTGGAGTACCGCGTTCATCAGCATGACCTTCAATAACAACTTTTATGTTACTTGTACGAATAAATTCAGCATGTGCATTTAATAATGTTGCATATTCAGATCTAACATTATATTTATCAAAGTCAAAATAAACTGTATTAATTTGTTGTAATTTTTGAAGTTGCTCTAAGGCTTCTTTTGATAAAGCACCATTTAAATTACCACTAACGGTTTGGCTGCTATTAGATGAGCAAGCAGTTACAGCGATTAATGGTAAAGCAACCGCTGCTACTTTAAGAAATTTAGAAAATTGCATTGTATAAACTCCTGTTGTTTGAATAAATTCTATTTATATATCTAACCAACTTTTAAGTAACGCCCGTTATGGGACTAAAAGATTAGAGTAATATATTATAACGACCTTAAACTTTACACAATTTTAATAATTGCAATGTAGTTGTTTTTTTAAGCTGTCTTTATAAATATGGTGACCATGCAGGGAATTTTACTTGCCCATCAGTAGCTGGTAACCTTGCCTTAAAATTACCATCTGTAGAAACAAGGTTCAAAATTGTACCTAACCCTTGAGATGAACTATAAATGATCATTGTACCATTTGGTGCAATACTTGGCGTTTCATCTAAAAAAGTATCAGTTAAACGTTGATAGGTTTTTGTATCCATATCATATCGAGTTATATGTTGTTCGCCATTATTGCTTGATATCATTGCAATAAACGAACCATCAGGTGACACTCTGGCATTCTGATTTTGCGTATTATCCCAAGTCACCCTCTGCGATTCACCTGTATTTATATTAATACTATATAACTGCGGGCGACCTGCTTGATCAGAAGTGTAAACAATAGTTTGATTGTCCGGCATCCAAGATGGTTCTGTATTATTACTACGGCTAGAAGTAATTTGAGTAATTTGTTTGTTACTTAATGTCATCATATATAAATTTAAGCTACCGCCTTTAGATAGAGCAAATGCTAATTTACTACCATCCGGAGAAAATGCCGGCGCCCCATTATGCTGAGGAAAAGATGCAATTGTTTGTACAGCACCACTATCCAAAGTTTTTAACACTAATGAAGAATGCCCCCCTTCAAAAGTTACATAAGCTATTTTTTTCCCATCTGGTGACCAAGTAGGAGACATTAATGGTTCCTTAGAACGATGAACAGTAATTTGATCATAACCATCATAATCAGACACTCTTAATTCGTGCGAAAACGGCCCTTTAGTCATTTTTACAACATAAGCAATTCGTGTTCTAAATGCTCCCTTAATACCAGTTAGTGATTCAAAGATTTCATCACTTGCAGTATGAGCTGCATAACGAACCCAACGCTTTTCAATAGAGAATTGATTTTGAGCTAAAACTGTACCTGGTCGATTAACTGTATCGACTAATTGATAATTTATAAGATATTTTCCTGACGCATCAGGTTGTATTGAGCCAACAACAACAGCTGAAACACCAACTTTGTTCCATACAGTTGGAGTAACCTCTGAAGCTGTTGTCGGTTTCTGAGGCATTTGATTAACGTCAATAGGATTGAACTTACCACTGTTACGCAAATCAGAAGCAATAATTTCTTCAATGGCTTGTGGCGGTTCTCCACCACCTGTCCATTTAAATGGGGCAACAGCTATAGGTTTAGCTGAGCTCACTCCATCAGTAATAATAATTCTAACTTCAGAATTAGCCATTGAGGTAAAAAGTAAAATAAAACAAGTTGCCAAAAAGCGGGAGGCGAATTTGATCATCTTAAATTCCTTAATAAAAATAAGATACACAGAGTTGAATAAAATATAAAATCATAAAAAACAGAAAACCAAGCTTTTAGGAATTCATATGCTGTCTCTAATTAATTCCATATATTAAGCTTTACAAACCATTAACAATTATACCCTGAGAAAGATAGTCGATATCTAGTCACAAGTCTATAGCCTTTAAAATAAAAAGATTTTTATCATTTAATTGTTTGATTATATATAATAATCAAAGTGATATTAAAAATAATTATTCTAAATCTAATTGCTTATACTAATCCTATTTAGGTAAGGTTTAAAGTGTTTCATAAGATATTTTTATATAAGCGGTAGAAGGGATGTATTAAAAATGTTAAAGCCATTTGACAAATAGCCAAAAGTGATAATTTTGGCTTAATAAGTATTTCTATTTTTGACAAAATTCACAATAAAAAGTATTACGCTGTCCAATTTTTTGTGATTTTATTTCTGTACCACAAATCAGACATTGTTCACCTTCGCGTCCATAAACTTGTAACTCCTGTGCAAAATATCCAGGTTTACCATTAGACTGCAGGAAATCCTTGAGTGTTGTTCCTCCTTGTTTAATTGATTTAGTAAGAACTTGCTTAATAGCAGCTACAAGCCTTTCAAATTCATTTAATTGTAAGGAGTTTACTTTTCGAGTAGGGTTGATTTTTGCCATAAATAACGATTCAGAAGCATAAATATTACCAACCCCAACCACAATATGGTTATCCATAATCCAACTTTTTATGGGAACTTTTCGACTCCTTGCTTTTTCAAATAAATATTCAGTTGAAAATTCGTCACTTAAAGGCTCTGGTCCCAAATGTTGTAATTGAGATATTTCGTCTAGCGAATTTGCCCAAAGCCAAGATCCAAAACGCCTAGGATCGGTATAACGTAGAGTAACGCCGTTTTCTAAAACTAAATCAATATGATCATGCTTTTCTGCTTTTTGTGGATTTTTTAAAATACGTAAACTTCCAGACATTCCTAGATGAATTACGATCCAATTGTTGGGTAACTGTAATAATAAATATTTTGCACGACGTTTTATATCTAAAATAACTTGCCCGTGCACATTACTTATAGCCTTATCAACGGACCAACGTAATTTAGGTTGTCGAACAATAATTTTATCGATAATCTGTCCTTTCAAATACGGCAAAATACCTCGACGACTTGTCTCAACTTCTGGTAATTCAGGCATATAATTTCCATTTAGTTATTTAATAGGTCAGTAACCCAAGTTGGTGCCTGCTGAACGGACCTAGGCTGGTTATTCGCTGAGCATAAGCTATGAGGGTTAATTGTCCATACTGGTAAAGAGCGAATACCACTTCCATCACATTGCCACTGTCCATCACTATCAATAGGTACCATAAAAATATTTTGAGGTAGTGGCAATACTAATTTCTTTGGTGGATTATTTTGTAAATATTCACTATAAATTTTTAAGGCGCCAGTTGCTCCTGTTAATTTCATTGGAGAATGATCATCTAAACCAATCCAAACAACAGCAACATTTTTACCATCTATCCCTGTAAACCAGCTGTCACGAGAATCATTACTTGTTCCTGTCTTAGCTGCTAAATTAAATGAACCATATTTAGCTTTTAGTGAACGAGATGTCCCCGAGTTAACAACTTGCTGCATAGCATAAGTGGTTAAATAAGCCGATTGTTGAGATACGGCCTGAAGCTGTTGTGGGTAGCTTTGATAAACTAGCTCACCTTTATCGGTCAATACATATCTTAAAATAGAAAGTGGAGATCGTTGACCATTATTAGCTATCGTTTGAAACATCTGCGCCGTTTCTAACGGTGTTAATTCTAAAGCACCTAGTAATCTTGATGGTAAATTAGATATACGGTCTGTTGATACACCTAATGATTGTAAAGTATTCCTTGTTGCATCAAGCCCTAATGCCATTCCTAGATTAACTGTTGGCACATTAAGCGAAAGTGCTAAAGCATCTACTAACATAACACGATCACGAAATTTACGATCATAGTTTTTCGGTTCCCAATAACCATTACCATCAAGCTTTATTGATAAAGGTTTATCATCAAGCCAAGTATTAAGTTGGTAATGGTCGGGTTGCCCTAGTGCAGTTAAATAAGTTGACGGTTTAGCTAATGAACCAATTGCTCGCTGAGTTAACCAAGCACGGTTATATCCTGGATAACGAGGTTCAGCACTACCAATGATAGAGCGAATTTCTCCAGTTTCTCGGCTAACTATAACCATTGCTGTTTGTAATTCTTTATTAGTTGATTTTCGCAGTTTCTCAATTACGTTAGTTACCGCTTGCTCTGCAGCTGATTGAGCTATAGGATCAAAGGTAGTAAAAATCTTCATACCAGACAGATGTTCTGCCTTATCGCCTAATTGTTTTCTAAGTTCACTACGCACAACTTGCATAAATGCTGGTTGTGGCGAAATTACACCACCTTTGGGCAAAACTGATAGTGGGCGCTGACTTAATAAATTATACAACTCATCATCAATAATACCTTGCTGCTGAGCAAGTTTTAAAACAACATTACGACGTTCAATAACTTGTTGAGGTTGTGTCCAAGGATTATATAATGAAGCTCCTTTTACCATGCCAACAAGTACCGCTTGCTGATCTAATGTCAGTTCATTAACTGGGCGACCAAAATAGTAAAGACTTGCTAATGGAAAACCATGGATCTCTTCACTACCCGCTTGCCCAAAATAAACTTCGTTTAAATAAAGCTCTAAAATACGTTCTTTGCTATAGCGTCCATCCAAAATAAGAGCCATATAAGCTTCACGTATTTTGCGACTTAAACTACGTTCGTTAGTTAAAAAAAGGTTTTTGACTGTTTGCTGAGTTAATGTACTTCCACCTTCAGTACGACCTGTTGTTAAATTAACAAAAATCGCACGACCAATAGAATATAAACTTACGCCATGATGATCATAAAAACGTTTATCTTCCGTTGCGACTAATGTTTGTAATAATGAATCAGGAAACTCTTTTAATGGAACAAACAGCCGTTGTTCTCCATTTGGAGAATGCATCATAGTAATTAATTTAGGATCAATCTTAAGCAATCCAAAATCACGACCTGAATCTATATTAGTAATACGATCAATACGATTTTCATAAAAAGTTATTCTAACTCTAAAAGCTTGCTCTTCACCATCAGGAAAAGTAAAAGGTCGACGATAAATTTCAACCGCATCATTTCTTACAATAAATTCGCCTGGACGAGTAGCTTTGGTATCTTGTTGACGATATTGCGCACCAACTAATATTGTTACCACATCATTTAGACTATATTCACTATCTGGTTCAAGATCAATAATTTGCCCATAAACTGCAGCCGGTAACTCCCATACATTTCCATCAATCCGTTCTTTAATTTGTTGATCAAGATAAACGCCATAAATAATAGCCACTGCAGCAAAGACAAGAAACAACTTAAATAGTAGTGTCAAAAATCGTCGCCAAAGTGTAGTCTTTTTATTTTTTCTGGCCTTTTTAGAAGAGCGTTTTTTTTCTGTTTTAGCTGATGTTTTCAAACTGCACCTAACATTTATTATTAAATAATAATTAGCTTATGATAACATAATTTTTAAGGGCACCTTGACCACCTTTTTTAAAAAGGCCAGGTAAGTAAAGGTTTAAATATAAAAACAAATATATAAACTTAAAAGTTTAGTTGAGAGCTAATACTTTTAACTTTTGAAAAGAATGCCTTTCTCGACTTACCTGTTAATCCTTCTGAAATAGGTAAACTTGCTGTTAATGGATTAACTGGCTTGTTATTAATATGTAATTCAAAATGAAGATGAGGTCCAGTAGAACGCCCTGTATTTCCCGATAGGCCGATTTTATCGCCTTGCTTAACTTGTTGACCTGGTTTAACTAAAATTTTATCCAAGTGCATATAAGTTGTCATATACTGACGACCATGCCGAATAGCAATATAGTTACCCGCTGAACCACTATATTTTGCAATTACTACTTCACCATTACCAACGGATAATACAGGAGTACCACGTGATACAGCAAAATCAACACCATTATGAGGGGCTATTTGTCCTGTAACAGGGTGTAAACGACGTGGATTAAATCCAGAAGAAACACGTGCTTTTTTCGCTAAAGGATAACGGAAAAAACTCTGCGATAAGCTGTTACCATTAATATCATAATATTTACCATCATCAGCTAAAATAGCATAATAATCCTTATTTCCATTTTTAATTCGAATACCTAACAACTGACTATTAGATAAGCTTTTACCATGCATTTCCCGTGTTAGAGCAACTGAAAATTTATCACCAACTTGTAATCGACGAAAATCTAAGCGCCACTGTAAAGCGCGAGTAATAATACCTATTTCATTACTAGTTAACCCACTTTTTCGAGCATCGGCAACAAAACTAGATTTAATGTCACCTTTTATAACAATATTTTGTGGGATGACTTCAGCAGTTTCAGAGCTTTCTATAAATTTATCACCCGATTTTTCATAGATTCGAATATTATTGCTTGATATTGTCCAACTAAAAGTTTGCAAATTATGATTATCATCAGTTGTCCAACTAATTTGTTGACCAATTCGTAGATTTGCAAGTTGCTTAAATTTTGTTGTTAATTGATAGATATCATTTTTATTAACATTATAACGAATTAGAATATCATGCAAAGTATCGCCACGAACAATAGTATATTGTACTGCATTATCTTTACCATCAACGATATCATCTAATTCATCTTTAACAATTTCATCTTCAGGAACATCAGATGATTCAGCAACGGTAGCCATTTTCCCATTTACTATCTCGACTTTTCCATCACCATCAATAGAGCTGGAATTATCATTTACAGTAGTTTCAACTTGAGGAGTTAAAGGAACATAAATTGTTCGATCCAAATTGAGCGGACGCCACAGAGCAGTAAATAAAATAACAATAAAAAGAACGCCCAATATTGAAAAATAGGGAATTTTAAAATTATTTTTTTCAATATTGAAGGATTTTATTTTTCTTGCCAAAATTAACCTTAACTATTTATTACTAAAACTAATTTTTATCTAAACAATCCAACAGTTGCTGTGTTAAATTTGTTAAAAATTGTAAATATGCACCTTTTGAAGGTGTTATACTCGTTCCTAATGGATTCAATTCTCCAATTCGAACATCTGTTCCACTCACTAATTTTTCAATAACTGCAGGGCTAAACTGTGGCTCACGAAATACACATACTGCTTGGTGCTCTTTGAGCTCCTGTTGAATAGCATAAACTTTTTGAACACCGGGCTGAACTGCTGGATTTATAGTAAAACTGCCTAGTTTTTTTAATCCGAACTGTGCCTCAAAATACCCATAGGCGTCATGAAACACAAAATACCCTCTATTTTGTACGGTAATTAGTTTTTTTGCAATGTTTTGTTCTGTTTCTGTGAGTTTAGTAATGAATTCGTTTAAATTTTCATCAATTAATATGCTTTTATCTGGATAAAGCGTAACAAGTCTATCATGAATTGATTGTGCGATAATTTTAGCAATTTTAGGTGAAAGCCAAATATGCTCATCATATTCACCATGGTGATCTTGATTGACCTCATCATGAGAATGATCATCTTCGTGATCATCATGGCTGGTTCTAAGTAACGATTTGATTTCTGGTACAGCCATTAATTCAATTTGCTTTTGCTTATCTATATTTTTTAAAATTGTTGGCATAAAAGCTTCCATATCTTCACCGACCCAAACCACAAGTTCGGCTGATTTAAGTTTTGCTAAATCAGAGGGCTTTAAATAATAAGTGTGTGGAGATGCGCTATCAGGAAGTAAAATATCATTATCAGTTACTCCTGAAGCAATGGCTTCAGTAATAAACCCAATGGGCTTTACAGATGAAATAACTGTCGCATTAGCTATGTTAGTGATAGTTTGCATAAATATTAATGAACAAAATATCATTAAAGAACAGATTAATTGTTTACTATTTTGTGCAATATATTTTTTCACACCATATATCCTATATTTAAAAGTATGATAGAATAAAAACATTAATTGTTATAATATAACATAACATTATTGTAGGCAAGGGCTCTTAACGATATGACACCACTAATTTCTCTTGATAGTGTTTCAGTAGAAATTGACCATCAAAAAATATTATATGACGTTTCGTTAGCAATACATCTTAATCAAATTATTACATTACTTGGTCCCAATGGTGCAGGTAAATCAACTCTAGTAAAAGTCATTTTAGGTTTAATTCCATTTACTTCAGGGACAATTAAGCGTTCAACCAATTTAACAATTGGTTATGTACCACAATCAATTAATTTAAATACCACTCTGCCTATTACTGTTAAACGTTTTATGCACTTAAATAAACAGTTAAATACCGAAAAAATTTTTAATACGTTATCAATGGTAAAAGCTGAATATTTGATTAATAAATCTATGCATCAATTATCGGGTGGAGAATTGCAACGCGTATTATTAGCTCAAGCCTTAGCAAAGCAACCTCAATTATTAATTCTTGATGAACCAACTCAAGGAGTGGATGTTAGTGGTCAAGTATTATTATATGATTTAATCGTTAATGCAAAAAAACAGTTTAATTGCGGTGTATTAATGGTTTCTCATGATCTTCATTTAGTTATGGCAAAAACAGATGAAGTAATTTGTTTAAATCATCATATTTGTTGTTCAGGCACACCTGCTATTGTATCTAATGATCCTGAGTTTATTTCTCTCTTTGGACGACATGGGGCTTCACAAATCGCTGTTTATAAACATCATCATAATCATCAACATGATTGCTGCACTTCTACTATTGATCAACATAAGCAAATTGCTATGTCTAGTTATGGAAAAAAAAATAATGATTGAGTTACTATTACCTTCTTTATTAGCTGGTTTATGCTTAACAAGCATAACTGGTCCCTTAGGTACTTTCGTTGTTTGGCGTAAAATGTCTTATTTTGGTGATACCCTATCCCATGCTGCTTTACTTGGTATCGCTTTTGGTTTTTTACTGAATATCAATTTATTTTATGCAGTCATTTGTGTAACTCTTTTACTGGCCTTAGGATTACTTTGGTTAGAAGCTCAAAAACAACTTCCAATTGATAGTTTACTTGGTATTTTAGCTCATAGTGCATTATCTCTTGGTTTAGTTGTAATTAGTTTAATGAATAATATCCGAATCGATCTAATGGGATACTTATTTGGTGATCTATTATCAGTAACATATTCTGATCTTTATCAAATTACTACTTGTGTAGCATTTATTGGTGCCTTATTGCTTTGGCGATGGAATGACATTTTATTTATTACTGTAAGTGAAGAGTTAGCTTTTAGTCACGGTATTAATGTTCAAATAACAAAATTGCTTTTAACTCTACTGTTGGCGCTAACAATAGGTCTATCAATGAAATTTGTTGGAGCTCTGATTATTACATCTTTACTTATCATCCCTGCCGCAACAGCCAAATATTATTCAAAAACTCCCGAGGCAATGGCAATAATTGCTATAATAATTGGTATGTTATCAGTGATTACAGGACTAATATTTTCTTTTATTTACGACACACCAACAGGGCCATCAATTGTATTAAGTAATACTTGTTTATTTTTTATATCATTATTTATTTCAAAATTAACTTTAAACAAAAAAAATTAAGATTATTGCAAAATTAGATTATTTATTGCGTGACATATCCCATTAATAAAAATGACTTTAATAATCAGTTAACTATTTCTAATACTATAATAGTACAATTCAATATGTTGATAATTAAAAACTATGTCACTTGCAATTATTTATACTCGAGCATCTATTGGAATACAAGCACCGTTGATAAACGTTGAAGTTCATATTAGTAACGGGTTACCTGGTTTTGTTTTAGTTGGTCTGCCTGAAGCAACGGTTAAAGAAGCTAAAGATCGAGTTAGAAGTGCTATTATTAATAGTGGTTTTACTTTTCCTTCAAAAAAAATAACTGTTAACTTATCTCCTGCAGATCTTCCAAAGGAAGGAAGTCGCTTTGATTTACCAATAGCTATCGCTATTCTTGCCGCTACAGAGCAAATTCCAACAGATAATCTATTACATTATGAATTTTTGGGAGAATTAGCTCTTTCAGGTAATATTAGAGCAGTAAAAGGAGCAATTCCGGCAGCTATTTCTTCTAAAAAGAAAAATCGCACACTAATTATTTCAGCAGAAAATCAATCTGAAATTTCTTTAATTCACCAAAACAATACTTTAATCACCAATAACTTATTAGAGTTATGCCAATATTTATATAACGAAATTGACTTGCCAGCAGTCCAATATCGTGAATACAAAGATATTGATAATAATTTATCAAGCCTACAAGATATAATCGGACAGGAACAAGCCAAAAGAGCATTAGAAATTGCAGCCGCAGGAGGTCACAATTTACTATTAATTGGACCTCCTGGAACAGGTAAGACTATGTTAGCAACTCGTTTGACTTCCCTGTTACCTCAATTATCTGATGAAGAAGCACTTGAAAGTGCGGCAATAACTAGTCTAGTTAGTCCAAATGGATCAATTAAAAACTGGCGTAATAGGCCGTTTAGATCACCTCACCATAGCGCATCAGCAGCAGCATTGGTTGGCGGAGGAACAATACCTAAACCAGGAGAAATATCACTAGCACATAATGGGGTTTTATTTTTAGATGAATTACCAGAATTTAACCGAAAAGTATTAGACGCTCTTAGAGAACCAATTGAGTCAGGTGAAATTATCATTTCGAGAGCAAACGCAAAAATAAAATTTCCTGCTAAGTTTCAATTAATAGCAGCAATGAATCCAAGCCCTACAGGACATTATCAAGGAACACACAATAGAACAACACCCCAGCAAACAATTCGCTATCTAAATCGACTTTCAGGACCATTTCTCGATAGATTTGATATTTCTATTGAAGTACCTTTATTGCCTAAAGGCACCTTAAGTCAAAAAAAGACTTCCGATGAATCAACCGAAACGGTAAAACAGCGAGTTTTACAAGCAAGAAATATTCAGTTTAAAAGAAACAATAAATTAAATAGTCAGTTAAGTGCAAATGAAATACAATGTTATTGCAAATTATCAGATGAAAATAATGAATATTTAGAACAAGCATTGATTAAATTAGGACTCTCTGCTAGGGCGTGGCATCGTATATTAAAAGTATCGCGTACAATTGCAGATTTAGATTCGTCAGAAAATATAGAACGAAAACATATTTCAGAAGCATTAAGTTATCGTTCTATGGATCGATTATTAATTCAATTACACAAAAATATCGGTTAAAAGAATTAGTCGTCACTATCGACAAAATCATCAGTTGTATCAACTTGAGGCTTCCCGCCGGATAATGTATGAAAGCGTTTAGGCTTATTTATACGAGAAAGATATTTTAGCCAAGTTTTTTCGAAATCAGTTGATGGTTCCTTTTTACCTTTACAAACGGCAACAAATGATTTTTCTTCTGCTGTAGTAGGTTTTCTAACTTCTGTATCAAGATCTTTAAAAGCACACCCATGTTTTTCCAAAATAAGAGCTTCTTTAATAGTAAAGTCTCCGTGACGAGAAAATCCTCTTGGATAATTCTTATTATCAAAAAAACGTTGTTGACTTACAAAACTCTCAGCCATGTTCTATCCTCTAGGTTGTAAAAGTATCTGGGCAGGAATTATAATTGACTAAGTTAATCTGTAAATAGAATTCTTTTATTTGTTCTATCAAAAATGACTAAATGATTAAATTTAAAACAGAACAATTATTTTTGTGGCAGGGGCGGAGAGTCTCGAACTCCCAACACCCGGTTTTGGAGACCGGTGCTCTACCAATTGAACTACGCCCCTAAATAAGGTGGCGGAACGGACGGGGCTCGAACCCGCGACCCCCTGCGTGACAGGCAGGTATTCTAACCAACTGAACTACCGCTCCACCGTATTTGGTATGTATATATAAAATTTAAAAGTCTGGCGGCACCCTACTCTCACATGGGTAATACCCACACTACCATCGGCACTACGGCGTTTCACTTCT